>NZ_JBEOOB010000043.1:0-27048 GCF_040308685.1 Pseudoalteromonas sp. 20-MNA-CIBAN-0454
GTGTGTTATTTAAACGGTGATCTTCCTACAGAGGACTTTCACCTCATAAGTCAATGCCCATGTCGGGCGTACACAAGAAAATCAACAAGGACAAAAAATAGTTGGCTTTTGCTCCTTCGTCGCCAATTTTAGCCAATTATTTTTTGCCTGTTATTAAGGCGTTATATGCTCTAAACGATCGGTCGCATAATCTCTATATATTTTATTTTTATGAAGTCATAATATAAAATATTGACATAATATGTCTCATCGGTTACTTTTGACATAATATGTCTCATCGGTTACTTTTGACATAATATGTCTAAAAAATAAGGAAGTTGAAATGGATATTTGGAATTTTTTTATAAGCTTTATCGTACAGTCTATACAGTTTTTTACCTACGAAATTGGTGTTGGTGAGGCTTTAGCAATCATTTTGTTTACTTTGATAGGTCGCTTGATTTTAATGCCAATTAACCTTTTAGCTATGGCAAATATGTATAGAAATAAAAAGGCAATATCAGCAATAAAACCAGAATTGGATAAAATAAAAGCTATAAATAAAGATAAACCTAGTGAAATAGCCAAATCTACAATGGCATTATATAAAAAGCACAATATTAAGATTCTAGATAAAAACAGTGCTATTAATATCGCCAGTCAGAGCATTTTTGGTTTTGGCATGTTCCAAGCGGTTCAACAAATAGTGTTTAATAGTAAGTTTGCTTGGATTGCAAATATTGCAAAACCAGATATTGCTCTTGCATTACTGGTCGGTGCTATTACATATTTATCTATGATCATGATGCCGGGCAGTGCAGAACAAACAAACACCTTATTATTTGTTATTCCAGCTATTATTTGTATTATTACCTTAATCAACTTCCCATCAGCTATCGGGCTGTATTGGGCAACATCTAGCGTTACAAGTTTACTTCAGTCATTAGTCCTTAATAAATATTTTCATAGACAAGAAATACATAACGCTAGTTAATCTACGGCATATAACAACACGCCCTGAGGTGGACAGCAAGCACTAAATCTCACTTTCCACCGTAAATTTTAACAGCGGTGATCTCTTACTTTTCAATGCGGTTAAGTAAGTTGATTCATCGTAGGGCGTATGTGTTTTCCAGCACCTAAATAGTGTTCTTATCCACTTAAATGCTAATGATATGATGATGGTATTATGGGGTTTTCCTTTGGTTTCTTGCTGCCGATAATGTGCTTTTGCCCAAAATGAATAACGCACAGATAATCCTGCCCATTCAACAAATGTTTGCCTTAAAAATTTAGTGCACGAGTATCGCCAGAGAATTAAAATAGCAAGTAAAATAGGACAGGCACAAAATTTTTATATACAAGAATAAATAACAGTTGGCAAAGCATTATATTTATAGTTGAACAATAGCCACCAATAATTGATTAAATAAGGGGTATTACAATGGATAAAATGTCAGTTAATATAACGTCTAAACCTTTAGAAACTTACCCGAAAAAACAAATTTTAAAGGTGGTGGCTGATGACGTTTCTGAAAAAGAGACAGTGCAAAAGGGAGTGGCTCAAGGCGTCCAAGTAGACATATCTGAAGAGGGGGCGGAAAAAAGTCTGGAAGATAAAAATCAAGCGGCGTTTCGCAAGTTATTAGGTAATGAAGATGTAGATCAAGCATCACAATCTGAAGGTGACCCCCTTGATGAACTAATTGCTGAAATACAAGAAAAGCTTGAAAAACTACTGCAAGAAACTGCATTGTTACGCAGTAAAAATGATGAAGAGTCGCAGGCAAAAGTGAAGGTGCTAGAAGGTGAAATTACCGGGCTTAATATTCAACTTATTGAATTATTAAAACAGAAATTAGAATCGGGTAAAAACTAGGTGTAAAGTTTCTGTAATTACCTTTAATACACTTTTCGGTTACTGCATAATGCGGTAAATCGGGTTGTTTTTATTAAACTCATCACTTTTGCCGGATGGCGTGGCTTCGCCACTTATCCGACTTACGTCAAAAGGTAGGTTGGTTAAGCCGAAGGCGCCACCCAACAGAGTGTTTAAACCTATTAAAGCGGCTTACTAAAAGGCGCTATCCCCCCCTAAAAGCGAAGTCTCTCTAACCCTCTTGTGAACTAATTTGATTTAACTAACATCAGCTTTGCATCTTTCCCATCGGTTAATATTGCTACATTACCTTCAGTGGTTACAAACACATCTCTTAATCGGCCTGTGGCCTCTGGGAATATATGAGACTGGGTAAATTCACCATTAGCTAAATTTACAGCGTAGAGCTTTTTATCAACCAAAGTCGTAATTAACACATGTTTTTGTAGTGAAGGGAAAGCGGCGTGCTTAGAGCCGTAATACGCCATGCCGGACGGGGCGATTGATGGCGTCCAATTAACACTTGGTTTTTGCATGCCTGGGTATTGCGTAAAAGGTGAAATACGCGCTTGCGAATAATCCCTACCGTAAGTAATTACTGGCCAGCCATAATTGGTGCTTGCGGTTAAGTAGTTTAGCTCGTCGCCGCCTGCGGGGCCGTGTTCGTGGCTAATAATTTGCTGTGTATCGTAATCATATACAAGGCCTTGAGGGTTACGGTGGCCAAGTGAGTAAACAGCATGGGCATTTGGGTTTGTATGGTTAATAAATGGGTTATCTGTTGGAATACTGCCGTTTAAGTTTATACGTAATATTTTACCAAGCTGGCTGGTAATAACCTGTGCTTGCTCTCTAAAGTCAAAGCCATCGCCCGTTGAAACTAATAACGTATTGTCGGGTAGGACAAGGGCGCGCCCAGCGTAATGCTGTGGTGTGTTTTTATTGGTAGCTACTTTATAAATAATTTGCGGCTTTGAAAAACGAGTACCATTAAAGGTGGCTTTGGCAACAACAAGCCTGTTTGCGTTGGCATCGCCTTGGGCGTAGGTAAAAATTACTTCTTTGGAGTTGCTATAATCTGGCGATAACACTATATCGAGTAAGCCACCTTGGCCTGCAAGGTATAAGCCCTCTAGGTTTAGTTTTACTCTTGATTGCGCATTATTTTTAATTATAACTACGTGGCCATCGCGCTCTGTAATTAACCATGTACCGTTTGCTAGTTCAACCATGCTCCACGGAGACTGTAATTGTGTAGCAAGGGTTTTTGTACTGTATTGCTTTTTTGGTAACGCAGCGCCTGCATTAACAGAAAACGCAAAAAGCGAAAGCAGAGTAAAAAAAGAGATACATTGTTTACGGGGTAAGCCTTTGCTAGCATGGCTTATATAAGAAAAAAACTTTATTTTAAGTTGAGATAACCATGTCATTTTTAACACGTATATTGCCCTCATTTTTAGTTTCTTGGTTATTTACATTCACACTTGCTAGCTTGTTTCATAGCCAATACGTTGTCAATCAATTAGTTAATGTAGGTGTTGTAGTGGGCTTTAGCGACCGTGTTAGTTTAACACTGGATGATTGGCTGGGCTTATTACCTACCTATGGTGCTATTATTGCCATTGCACTTGCCATCGCTTTTTTAGTTACGGTGCAGCTTAATAAAAAGGTTCAAAAATACCGTACTCAGCTATTTGTTATTGCTGGCATTGTGGCATTTGCTATGGTGTTAATTGCCATTGAATCGATTATGAATATACATATTATAGCGGGCGCAAGAGGTTGGGGGTTTTACACTCAATTACTTGCAGGTGCGGCCGGTGGCTATGTGTTTTCACGCTTAACAAAAACAAATATTATCTGATTTTAATTACTGCAGGATACAGGTAAGGTTTTTATAATAGTGAATAAGGTAAAAGCCACTGTTTTTAATAAACAGTGGCTTTTAATTAGATGTTTTTAGTTTAATTAAAAAATCAAACTAATCAGCTTGTAGCTGCTTAAGCCAAATATAAGCAGTAATATAGGCACAGTGATAAGGTTTAATAACACAGAATTGGTGTAATTGCCCATCACCGCTTTTTGATTTACCAACCAGAGTAAATAAACAGTAATAATAGGCAGTAATAAGCCATTAGCAGCTTGGGCAAAAATGATCACGGCAACCGGATCTAACCCCAAAGAGGCAACAGCTGCGCCAAACAATAAGATAACCAGTGCTACCGATTTGAAACGGCTACTTTGCATTTTGTTAGACCAACCAAGCATTCCGCAAACTGCATAGGCTCCCGCTAAAGGAGCAGTAATTGCACTAGTTAAACCTGCAGCAAATAAACCAATAGCAAAAAAGTAATGGGCAGCGCCACCTAATAATGGCTCAAGCTGTACTGCCATATTTGCTGCGCTAACTTTACCTGCGTCGGTACCATAAAAAGCCACCGAGGCGGTAGATAAAATAGCCAAAGTGATCACTCCACCTAAAGTGATTGATAAGCTGGTATCGATATTTGTTTGCTTAATTATTTTACGTTTATCGCTATTATTGTTGTACTTTGCTGCGAGCACTCCTGAATGCAAAAATAAATTATAAGGTACTATGGTGGTGCCAATCAGTGCAAGTACAGTGGTAACAGAGCCCTCAGGCATAGTAGGAATAAAACCCGCTAGTACTTGGCTTATAGGCGGAGCAGCCATAACTAAAGTAGAAATAAACACTAAGCTCATTAAAATCACTAATAAAATGAGCGCGTTTTCTACCACTTTATGTTTTCCGCTGTACAGTAACAATGCGCTAATAAAAGCAATGAGCGGCGTCCATATTTGCGCATTTATTGTCGGAAATATCTTTATTAAACCCATGCTAGCGCCACTAAGGTTACCCGCTTCATAGGCGGCGCTGCCCACTCCAATGGCGCTTATTACCAAAAAGCTAGCGAGAATTTTAAGCACTGGGGTATGAATATGCGCGCGCAGTGCTTGAGCAAGATCTTTGCCTGTTGCTACGCCAAGGCGAGCAGCCATAGATTGTAATAATATAGTGGCTATTACTGAAAAAAGTAATGTCCAGATAAGTGCAAAGCCAAAGTTTGCACCTGCTACGCTAGCAGTCGTTATGGTGCCTGGTCCTATAAAGGCTGCGGTGACTAGTAGTCCTGGTCCTAATCGCATAATTTACCTGTATGTTGGTGTTTAAAGTGTGCACCTGTATGGGCGCGCGTTTTATTACTGCCACTTAGTAAGCGTTTGCAGCCTGAACTACCTTTTATGCTACCCGCTAGTAAATAGCGTGTAAAAAAGGTCGCGTAGAATAACAGTTTATATATAAATTTAAAGAGTATAGCGCGCGTTTGCACAAAAAGAGTACAGTATTACAGAGGTAAATAAGGGATAAAGGCAACACTTGCTCAATAGCGTGCCGTTATAGTGGATGTTAAGTTATAGCCAAAGCGTAGATAGCATAAGCATTAATTTACGCCATTAAATACTTTATGGTTTGTAAACCTTTGCGTAGTGTTGCTTCATCGGTTGCATAGTTAATGCGAATACACTCGTGCTTGTGCGCCCAGCTATCGTCAATACCAATAAAAAAGTTGTGTCCAGGAATTACATACACATCTTGCTCTTTAAGCTTTTGGTATAGTGTTTCGCTTGTTATTTTTGCATCTTTAAACCACAGCCACATAAAAAATGCGCCTTCAACTTTATGCAAGTAAACACTCATATCGGCAAATATTTCATCAAACAGTTCAATCGCTATTTGTGCTTTATTACGATAAAAAGGCAACACAACATTACGACACAGCGGCAGTAGTTCGTCGTCGTTAATTAAACGGGTAACTAAGCTTGGGCCTATACTATTTGGCGATAAAACCATGCTGCCATTTACGCGGCCAATTGCTTTAATAATTTCATTGTTTGCAACCACAATACCGCTGCGTAAACCCGGTAAGCCAAGCTTTGAAAGCGACATACATAAAATTATGTTTGAGTTCCAGGTTAGGTTTGCGTCGGTGTAAATACAGCCCGGGAATGGATCGCCATATGCGTTATCTATAATGAGTGGAATGTTGTATTGCTTAGCGAGTAAATCAAGGTGTTTTACTTCATCATCGGTTATTACATTACCGGTTGGATTGGTAGGGCGCGATACGCACAGCGCGCTGATACTGCTGTCGTTTGCTAATATTTTTTCAACCGCTTTAAAATCAATAACGTATTTAAATTGTTTAGATGTGCTACCGGTATTTAAAATTTCGATATCGGGCTTTATGGCAACAAACATATCGTCCGATAAACCTTGGTCGGCATAACCTACGTATTCTGGCGCGAGGGGAAATAAAATCTTTTTATGGCTGCCATCAGGCATTTCGCCTGCAAACATATTAAACAGCACAAAAAAGTTAGCTTGGCTGCCATTACCAAGTGCTACGTTATTGGCGCTTATATCCCATGCATATTCTTTACTTAGTTGGCTTGCTAATGCAGCTCTAAACTCGTCGTTACCGGTTGGGCCGTCGTAAAGGCCAAATACTTGCGATACTTTATTACTGGCAACGAGCTTTTGTAACTCACTTAAAAAAACCTCATTTACTTGTGGTACTAATGCAGGGTTACCGCCACCCAGCATAACAATATTAGGATTGTTACTGCTTTTAGCACTGCCTAAGTCTTCCATTAACTGAGTAATGCCGTTGGGTTGTGTAAATTTAGTGCCAAAGTTTGAGTAGTTCATAATACATAGCGTTTGTAGGTAATGGAAAGGGCAGTATAGCCTAAATAAAGGGCTAAAATAGTAAGTTGAGAATTATTCAATGCGTAGTTTTAAAGGTTGTTACTGCAACCTCATTGCATATAAGCATAATAAAGCAGTAATAAAATAGGCACTGTGCTTTTTGGAGATATTTTAAAAGATGAGGGGGGGTTTGGTTTTAATAGCGCGTAGCGATACTCAAGGGTAAAAATAAAGCGTACGAATACGTAAGCAGCTAAATTTGTAATGCTATTGTTTGATGTATGAAATTGAATTGATTTGCCATGTATGATCTTATTTTTACAAGTTTACTGAAATAGCACAGGTTTTGAACACCCCCCTAAAGCCTTAAAAACGATAAGCAATAGGGTATACTGCTATTACATACTTTTACGTATTCATTTAAGCAAGCATTAGGGCTAATAACTCAGCGATGTTTGTTATTTTAAAATGTACAGTAGTGGAACCTCTTTTGATAAAAAACACTCAACTAAAAATAGCCACATTTAACTTGTTTAATTACCTTGAGCCACCCAATGCATACTATGAGTTTGAGAAAATTTATACCGCGCAACAGTGGGCTAAAAAGCAGCAGTGGGTTATTGATTATTTAACAGAGCACGCACCTGATGTGATTGGTTTTCAAGAAGTGTTTAGTATTGAGTCGTTACAAGAATTAGTACGTGGGCAAGGTTATGAGCACTTTGCAGTGGTAGATACGCCCGAGGTGATTGACGACTTTATTTATAAACGCCCCGTAGTGGCAATTGCTGCAAAATATCCTATTGTTGAAGTGGCTGCGGTGCAGCACGATAATGAACTTGTAGCTACCCTTGGGCTTAGTGCTGATTTTACATTTAGCCGCAAGGTATTAAGAGCCACAGTAACTTTGCCGCACATAGGTAATACCGATTGTTATGTGGTGCATTTTAAATCTAAACGCCCAATGATTGAGGTTGATGAGCACAATAAAGCACTTTCGCCCGAAAGGAACATAATTGAGATTTTAAAAGCGAATGTAGCGGGTGGCTGGGGATCAACTATTCAGCGCGGCAGCGAAGCCACATTATTAATGATACAAATGATTGCGCGCCGCGAAGCTACGCAGCAGCCTATGATCTTAATGGGCGACTTTAATAACAGCATAGCCGATGGTGTGTTAAGCCACATGCTTACTAATACACTGCGTTTTGCACCTGCTTTTGACGCTAAAACTTACCTTGCTAAATATTGTTTAAATGATGCATGGGACTTATTTACAAAGTCGCAATTGGCAAGTGCTGAGCCACAAGCACCAACAGACGACTTGCGTGTTGATGGTGATATAGCGAGTGTTGTAATTGAGCAAGGTGATACAAATAATGTGGCTAAACCAGCAACTCCACGCACGCCAACCCATTATTATGGCGCGAGCAGTTCAGTGCTTGACTATATTTTATTGTCTAGTGAATTTGATGCCAGCTACCATGATAGCTTTTTTGAAGTAAGTGACTATAACACTTACGATCGGCATTTAATTAACCCAGTATTTGAGCGAGACGATTTAAGTACCGACCATGGGGTGGTTATAGTTACTTTAACTTTGAGGTCGTAGGCTATAATTTTAATGATTAATATTGCTAAGAATATTTGTTTAGCAATATTACTTTTACGGTTTTTAATTTAAGTATTAAGTGCTTTTATGTAAAAACGTCGGAATAAATTACTGAGTTTAAACGATAGCTTTAATTATTTGTTTAACTATCAAATAATTAAACTCGGCCTAAAACTTGCCTGTTATTAATGTTAAACATCTAAAAATTGATAATCTTTAATAAAAACAAGGAAATTAACTATGACTAATATTGCACTTTCGGCGTATTTGGCGTTTTACCTGTATTTAATTATGTTGCTTGTACAGTGGGCGGTAGCAACTTTTAGCAAAGCAAAACAGCCTAATGCAGTGCCGGGTAAAATAAGTGACGACTTATCTCACGATAGTTTTATATTTAGAGCACACCGTACTTTTCACAATACCCTTGAAAATAGTGCGTTATTTATAGGAACAGTGTTGTTTGCTTTTGTAATAAATTATCAAAGCCCAATATTTGCACTATGTGTATGGATATACGTTATTGCGCGATTAATTCATATGGTGCTGTACTACGCAATTGCTACTAATAAAAATCCTAGCCCGCGTAGCTACTTCTTTTTAATTGGCGTACTTGCCAATGTTGTGATGCTAGTAATGGTAGGTTTAAGGTTAATTGCCTAATACAAATTAAATAACAAACAACAATTAATCAAGAGCGAAGTTGCTTATATAGCAACTTCGCTTTTTTTTGTTAACTACTTCGCAGCACCAAATAAAAACAATATAACCAATTGAATTTTAAATAATTAACCTGTAAATATTAAAGCTTGCATAACCACCATTCACACACCCTATTTACAATATAGCAACCATCTATGCATATATAGACCTCAGTACAATAGCCACTTGGTAATGCTGTGCTATTTTATTGTGGTGAAAAAATAATAACCAATAAATACTCACCAAAATGCGTATCAATAAAGCAGATAAATTGCTTTATTGTAATTAAAGCTAGCTGATTTATGTAATTAAAACAGGAAATGTAAAATGAAGAGTTTGTTACGGGGGTTCAACATAGTATGTATTGCTATGTTGTTTTTTTGCTCGCCAGTTTGGGCTGCGCAAGGGCAGTTAGATTTAACATCATCGAGTATTGGTTGGTTGTGTATTGGTATATTTTTTATTGCTTATACCGTGGTTATGCTCGAGGAAAAGCTACATTTAAGAAAGTCGAAACCAGTATTGGTTGCAGCAGGATTAATTTGGATATTAATAGGTGCCTATTACGTTAGCCATGATATTAATGAACTTACTGAAACTGCATTTAGGCATAATTTACTTGAGTTTGCCGAGCTTATGCTCTTTTTATTAGTCGCTATGACCTACATAAATGCGCTAGAAGAAAGAGGAGTATTTGATGCATTGCGCGCTTGGATGATCCGTAAAGGCTTTAACTATAAAAATTTATTTTGGATAACCGGTTTTTTAGCATTTTTTATCTCCCCGATTGCCGACAATCTTACCACCGCGTTATTAATGTGTGCAGTGGTAATGAAAGTTGCCGAAGGTGATAAGCCATTTATAAACATCAGCTGTATTAATATTGTTATTGCGGCTAATGCGGGCGGCGCATTTAGCCCCTTTGGCGACATAACCACGCTAATGGTGTGGCAAGCTGGATTGGTGCATTTTAACGAGTTTTTAGTGCTGTTTTTACCTGCTTTAGTTAATTACTTAGTGCCCGCAGCCATTATGAGCTTTTATGTCGCCGATAAGCACCCAACCGCACAATACGAAGCGGTTGAGCTAAAACGCGGCGCAGTGCGAATATTAGTGTTGTTTTTACTTACCATAGCCACTGCCGTTGCTTGCCATAGCTTTTTAAACCTGCCACCAGTATTAGGTATGATGATGGGGCTAGGCTATTTACAGTTTTTTGGTTATTTTTTAAGAATGACTTTACCAGGATCACTGGCTCGTAAAAGAGCCCATGCAGAGCAGTTGGGCGATCAAGAACGATTAGCTAAACTAGGCAGTGTTGTACCATTTGACGTATTTAGTAGAGTGCAACGGGCAGAGTGGGACACGTTATTATTTTTTTACGGTATTGTTATGTGCGTGGGTGGCTTAGGGTTTTTAGGTTATTTAAACTTTATGTCTGAGATGCTATACGGCAATTGGTCTACTACAACGGCAAATGTTTTTCTTGGGGTGATTTCTGCAGTGATCGATAATATACCTGTTATGTTTGCGGTGTTATCTATGGATCCTGAAATGTCGCATGGGCAATGGTTGCTGATCACTTTAACTGCGGGGGTAGGCGGTAGTTTACTTTCGATTGGCTCGGCTGCGGGAGTGGCATTAATGGGGCAAGCACGCGGCTACTATACTTTTTTTGGTCACCTAAAGTGGACGCCTGTGATTGCGTTAGGTTACGGGGCCAGCATAATACTGCACTTATGGCTTAACGCATCATTATTTTAAAGATACCAGCAAACGCCTATAAGCTATTTTTTATCACAGTAACAATACTATAAAGCTTTAATTTAAGTATTAAATGGTAGTAAAAGCGAAGGAGCATAAACAGCATCTTCGCTTTTTTTATTACTTAAATTTAAGCCGTTATAAACTAATGGCTGAGTGCTTACTGATTAAATTTTTTAAGCCAAATAAGTTACGGTGATAATAGACGGCTAGTTAATAAAATATTGATTTATTTTATGTTTTTTTAAAGGTAAATGTTATAAAAAAGGATTTATTTTTATTGTGGCAAATAATTTGCATGAAAAAATGTTATAGTAAGGCTCGTATTAGCTATTAGGAGTCGACTTTTATAATGAAAAAAATTGCTATTTTGGGCGCAGGTCCAAGCGGTTTGGCACAATTACGTGCATTTGAAGCAGCTCGTTTAGCCGGTATTGAGAATTTACCGGAAGTTGTTTGTTACGAAAAACAAAATGATATTGGTGGCATGTGGAACTATACATGGCGCACTGGGCTAGACAGAAATGGTGAGCCGGTACATGGCAGTATGTATCGTTATCTTTGGTCTAACGGACCAAAAGAATGCTTAGAATTTGCTGATTATTCTTTTGAAGAACATTTTGGTAGACCTATTCCTTCGTATCCCCCTCGTGAAGTGCTTAAAGACTACATAATGGGGCGTATTAACAAGCAAGATATTCGTAAATACATTCGCTTTGAGTGCCCGGTTCGTTGGGTTACATTTGACGACGAAACACAAATGTTTACTGTAACGGTTATGAACCATAAAACCGGCGAGCAGGAAGTGAATGAGTTTGATTATGTTATTGTTGCTACAGGTCATTTCTCTACACCAAACATGCCTTATTTTGAAGGGCTAGAAGAGTATTCTGGTCGAGTATTACATGCTCATGACTTTAGAGACGCACTAGAATTTAAAGATTCAGAAGTTTTACTTATAGGCAGTAGCTATTCTGCCGAAGATATAGGTACGCAGTGTTATAAGTATGGCGCTAAATCGGTAACTATAAGCTACCGTACTAAAGCACTTGGCTATAATTGGCCAGACGGCATTGCAGAAATGCCACTTGTGACCCACTTTGAAGGGGACGTTGCGCATTTTATAGATGGCACTAGTAAGCGCTTTGATGCTGTGATTATGTGTACTGGGTATTTATTTCATTTTCCATTTTTACCTGACGAACTACGTTTACAAACACATAACTGTTTGTATCCGGCAAACTTGTATAAGGGTGTTTTTTGGCAGCCAAACCCTAAGTTAGTTTATTTAGGCATGCAAGATCAGTACTTCACTTTTAATATGTTTGATGCGCAAGCATGGTATGTACGCGACGAAATTTTAGACAGAATAAAAATACCAGCATTAGCAGCACGACAAGAAGATGAAAAAAATTGGTTAGCTAAGTACGATGAAGTAACGAATGTTGAAGGCTCTATTGATTATCAAGCAGCGTATATTCGTGATTTAACTAATGCCACAGATTACCCTGAATTTGCAGTTGAAAAACAGGCAGATATTCTCAAAGAATGGCAAAAAGATAAACAACAAGACATTATGTGTTTTAGGGAAAAAGCGTATCGCTCTACTTTAACAAATACCTTGGCACCTGAGCTTCCTGTGCCGTGGTTAGATGTACTTGATGATTCATTAGAATACTTTTTAGAATTATCGGCTACTCACACCATAGAAAAAAGTAAAGCGAGCTAGCACGTAATAAAACAATATTAAACCATAACGCATTTTTCGTTATGGTTTAATATTTTAAGTTTGTTGTTAATACTTAAAAAAACTATTCAACGCCAATAAACCCACCTGTTTGATGTGCCCAAAGTGCAGCGTAAATCCCATTCTTAGCTATTAACTCATCATGTGTGCCTTGCTCAACAACACCGCCGTTATCAAGTACGATAAGCCTGTCCATTTGCGCTATGGTTGATAGCCTGTGAGCAATAGCAATTACTGTTTTATCTGTCATTAAATCATCAAGACTTGCTTGAATAGCGGCTTCTACTTCTGAATCAAGCGCGCTGGTGGCTTCGTCGAGTATGAGAATAGGGGCGTTTTTAAGCAGTACGCGCGCAATAGCAATACGTTGGCGCTGCCCACCCGATAAGGTAACGCCACGTTCGCCTACTTGCGCGTCAAAGCCTTTATTACCTTTGCTATCAACTAAGTCGGTTACAAACTCTAGCGCTTTAGCTTGCTTGGTGGCATCGATCATTTCGGCTTCAGTGGCATCTGGTCTGCCGTATAAAATGTTGTCTTTTACTGAGCGGTGCAGCAGGGAAGTGTCTTGAGTTACCATGGCAATGTAACGGCGTAAGCTTTCTTGGCTCACATCGGTAATGTTTTGGCCGTCAATTTTTATACTGCCAGAGTCGGTGTCGTAAAAGCGTAGTAGTAAATTAACTAGCGTTGATTTACCCGCGCCAGAGCGACCCACTAAGCCAATTTTTTCACCGGCTTTAATATTTAAGTTTAAACCGTTAATAACTGGGCCACGCAGCGTTTCACTCGCTGCTTTGCCGTAGTTAAAGTGCACATTGTTAAATTCAATTGCACCTTGGCTAACGTTAAGAGTGCTGGCATTGGGTTTATCGGCTACTGCAATTGGGTTAGAGAGGGTTTGCATGCCATCGGCTACGGTGCCAATATTTTCAAATAAGCTGCTTATTTCCCACATGATCCACTGCGCCATACCGTTTAATCTAAGGGCTAAACTTACCGCAACGGCAATTGCTCCTGCGCTAATGGCACTTAGCGACCACAAGTAAAGTGATACCGCAGTGACCGAAAACACTAATAAGTAATTTAAAGTTTGAATAACAAAGTTGAGGCTGGTAACTAAACGCATTTGCTTGTACACCGGCTGTAAAAAAACATCCATACTTTGTTTTGCGTATTCTTCTTCGCGTTGGGTGTACGAAAATAGTTTAATGGTAGCAATATTAGTGTAGCTGTCGACAATGCGGCCGGTCATTTCTGAGCGGGCATCGGCTTGTGAGGTAGCCACTTTTTTAAGACGCGGTACAAAGTAAAGTTGAATGCAAATATACAAAACAAGCCAAATAAGTAAGGGTAACATTAAGCGCCAATCGGCCTCGGCTACTAAAAACAACATAGAGCCAAAATAAACGATTATGTACATTAATACATCGAGTAGTTTTGTTACAGCTTCGCGCACAGCCAGAGAGGTTTGTAATACCTTGGTGGCGATGCGTCCGGCAAATTCATTTTGATAAAAACTAACACTTTGGCGCAATAAATATCTATGTGCTAACCAGCGAATCGACATAGGGTAATTGCCCAGTAATGCCTGGTGCAAAATTGCAGAATGAAAAAACACCACTACAGGCAGCACCACAAGGAGCATAAGGGCCATTTTTGTCAGCTCGGACTGCTGCTCTACAAAGAGTGTTTGTGGTGTATAAATTGCCAGCCAATCAACTAGTTGCCCCATATAGCTAAATAGCGATACTTCTAAAATAGCGAGCAAGGCGGCACTTAACGAGAGTAGTGCTAGCGACAGCCCCATGCCTTTGGTGTAATGAAGGCAAAACGCAAGCAGCGTATTAGGTGGCTGCGTTGGCTTATCTTGTGGGAACGGCTTAGTGATGCGCTCAAATAGTCGATACATTTTAATAGCTTAAATGGCAAGTAATTGCAGCTATCATAGCATTTTTGTGTTTTTAAATGCAGCTTAGTAGAGGCTTAATTACTCATACTCTAAGGTATAATTAATATTAGTAAGCATTAAAACAATACTAAGATTGCTATTATCAGCCGTTATTGAACAGCCCCATTAAGTTTTATTTTGCTTCTATATGGTAAATAGTATTTATATTGCTATGCAAGTTTGGCGCTATGCTTTGCATTACTGTTGAGGCTTGTATTGCCTCTACCGTTATATGCTTTAACGACAGGTTACTTAGTATAAGAACAATGTTTTTGTATTCATAAAACTCTATAAGTGCAATACAGTTAAAGTAATGGCGTAACAGTACTAAAGTAGTTTGTAATTCTTGCCCTGTTTTAGGATTTAGGTTAATGATTGCCTGGCCGCTTTTATTAATGCAGTGGTTAATGGCGTGCCAAAACGACTCGCTTTGAATAAACGTTTGGTGGTGCTCGCCACTAAATATATCTATGTAAATTAGGTCGTATTGTTGAGTGCATTGACTAATAAATTGCTGAGCACATTGCAAGTGCACAGTATAATCACTGGGTAATTTAAAAAATTGCTTAGCGATACTTATAACATCAGGGTTTATTTCTACACTTTCAAACGTATCAATTAAATTACGGCGGCTAGATTCAATGTGTTTAAGTGCGCGCTCTATTGCTGCAGTGCCTAAGCCCAAATTTAAAATACGTAGCTCACTAACCGGGGCTAATAAAAATAACAACATGCTTTGATATATTGGTACACATAATAGTTCAGGCCGGGCTTTGTTCATTACTCCTTGAAGGGTAGAGCCTAGCGGCGGATCGTTATTAAAAGTGAGCCATCTATAATCTTCATTTTGATAAACGCGTACCGGACCAAACTTACTGTCGGCATGATAGATTTGATTACTGAGCTTGGTATCGTTTTTTAATTGGCGCATAAAGTTTTTAATAAATAAAAACCCTAGTGTGGCATAAATAAAATAACTATATTACTAAATATTGTAGTTGCTAATTATTTGGCTTAATTAAACCTTTAACCTGTGCTTTAACTTGCTTTTTTGTGGTGCCTACCGCAAAAGTATTGCGCAATAAGCTTACTTGCGTAATGGTGATTATAATAAAAATAAGGAGCTATAAATGCTTAAAACACCTTTTAAAATAACAACAAAATTACTTAGCGTGAGTACCCTTACAGCTGCTTGTTTAGTGGGTTTAACTTCGCAAGCATTGGCAGCGGGCGAGATTAAATACACTGATCAACAAAAATTGCATGCTATAGCCGGTGATATTTCAGCGCAGCGTATTGGTGGCGATATTCAAACGCTGGTGGATTTTGGTACGCGCCATACATTATCAGACACTAAATCGGAAACCCGTGGCATTGGTGCAGCAAGGCGCTGGATAAAGCAAGAGTTCGAAAAAATATCAGCACAATGCGGCGGATGCCTAGAGATTATTGAAGTAAAAGACACTATATCGGGCGAAAAACGAATTCCTGATGCAACCGAAGTGGTTAATATTGTCGCTATTCAGCGCGGTATAAGCGAGCCTAACCGTATGGTAATAATGTCGGGCGATATAGACTCACGCGTAAGCTATGTGATGGATTTTACTAGCGACTCGCCGGGGGCTAACGATAACGCCTCGGGTGTAGCGGGCGTAATAGAGGCGGCGCGTGTATTGAGTAAACATAAATTTAATGGCTCTGTGGTGTACGCGGCGCTGTCGGGCGAGGAGCAGGGTTTATTTGGTGGTAAAATTTTAACCGCTTATGCGCAAAAACACGACTGGCAAGTACACGCAGTACTAAACAACGACATGATAGGCAATATTACCGGGGTTAATGGCGTAACCGATAACACCACAGCGCGGATATTTTCTGAAGGTACGCGCGTAATAGAAACTAAAGAGCAAGCACGAACGCGGCGCTTTACGGGGGGCGAGGTTGACTCAGCTAGTCGTAACTTGGCGCGTTACATAGATACCATTGCCGACAGATACATTGCTAATTTAAATACTATGTTAGTTTATCGGTTAGACCGATTTGGTAGAGGTGGGCACCATAGACCTTTTAATGACGCGGGCTTTGCTGCAGTGCGAATTATGGAAACAAACGAGCATTACGATCGCCAGCATCAAGACTTACGCATTGAAAACGGCATTGAATATGGCGATACGATCAAAGGCGTTGATTTTGACTATGCGGCCAAATTAACCGCACTTAATGCTGTAAGTTTAGCGTCGATGGCGTGGGCACCAGCCCCTCCTAAAGACGTGAAAATCGCGGGTGCGGTAACGGCTAATACGCGTTTGTCGTGGCAGGCATCTAAAGACAATAATATAACCGGTTATCGTATTTATTGGCGTTATACCAGCGAGCCACAATGGCAGTTTAGTAAAACCGTGGGTAAGGTTACTCAAGCTACACTTAACAATGTAGTAATTGATAATTACTATTTTGGTGTTGCAGCCATTAATAAAGAAGGGATTGAGTCGCCGGTGGTATTTCCGGGGGATGTGGGCTCATTCGATCATAATATTAAAATAGTTAAGTAAAGCTTATAAATTTGGCTAAAAACCAGGCAAACAGCGGGTTTGAGGCTAAAAAATACTATTTTTGTACTTGCACCTTATTTGTTAAGCCCTTAAAGTGTTAAAAAAGAAGTAAAAGGTTATTAATAATGACACAACAAGAAAAAAAACCGTTAACAGCACAAGAACAAGCTCAAGTAGAGCAGCAAAATATATTATGGCAGCGTGAATGCTTTCAAAACGCACAAAAGCATTTAGCTGAAAAAGGCATTATGCCTAAAACGTTGATTGAAAAAGACAGTCGTTTTTTAGCCCCATTTTGTGCTCTATGGAAATTTAAGGCGCAAAATGGTAAAAACTATTGGGTAATTACCGGTCGTTTACCAACTGATCATGCTGAAGTGAGTGCTGCAAAAGATGCTCGCGATGCAATACGTTATTTTTCACTGCAATGGCAGTTAAAAGCTGATCAAATAATGCAAACAGGGGCGAGTGATAAAACCAAGGTTGATTTTGCCAATTTACTGATCAATCGTGCCCATGGTTTATACGAAATGCACGAAAATGAACAACTGTGGGCTAACGAGCCTAAATAAGTTTAATATGTTTGTATAACAAATTAAAAAGCGAGCTACTTTATTTATTGTAGCTCGCTTTTTAATGCGTTAACGTAAATGGACGAGTTTCAAAGCTGGTAACAGGGCATTGCATTCGTAGCTTTGCAATGCCAGCCTCCATGAATACATTGCCTTGTTGGCTAAAGCCATTTTGTTTAAATAATTCAACTTCTTCTAAAATGCAGTTAATACTCAGTACTTCAATATTTTGCTCTGCAGCAAGTGCAACAATAAAGTTAAGTAGGGATTTGTAAACATTGCGATTGCGGTGGGCGGGTAATACAGCTATACGGCCTATAAGGCCATCGCTACACAGCCTGCCTGTGGCTACAGGAGACTGTGTGTCGTTGGTAATACA
This sequence comes from Pseudoalteromonas sp. 20-MNA-CIBAN-0454, assembly GCF_040308685.1. Lineage (NCBI taxonomy): Bacteria > Pseudomonadati > Pseudomonadota > Gammaproteobacteria > Alteromonadales > Pseudoalteromonadaceae > Pseudoalteromonas > Pseudoalteromonas sp. 20-MNA-CIBAN-0454. The sequence continues at coordinate 17,864 of NZ_JBEOOB010000043.1, forward strand.
GGTGACAAGAATATGTTGGGCAAGTGGGTCTAGGTTGTCAAATTCAATATGTTTAGGAATATGTAACTCATAAACAAATACACGCTCTCTTATTTGCTGCAGTAGCGCTTTTTGGCTGTGCCAATCGACCTGTTCTACCCGGTAGTCCATAATACACCTCTAATTGAACCAAATACCCTCATTAATTAGTGTAGTGAATATTTCAATAAAAACTAGGCTTGGGGCCGTGTTTTTTAGCTGTTGCGCATTAAAACCTGTAAAATCAGTAAGTAACTTAACAGCATTCAAGTCACTATTTGGTACAGAGTAGTTTTCTCCGTTAACACTTACTAATAATTCATCAGCTGTTTGCTGATATATAGCACGCGTTCCACCTAGGCGTTCAAAGCTTATGTCGTCACTGTTTATTGCATCGGCTATTTGCGCCGCATTAAACGGTTGCTCAACAGGCATTAAGTCCATATCGTGCTTTGGTTGGCTTAAAGTTGTGCCAAGCCATTGTTTAAATAAGGTGTGGTCGTTTAGTAATGCCTGCATTAGCACTTTTACTTTATCAACCTCAGTATCGCTCAGCTCGCCCTTAGACTCTCTTAATGTAAGGTTGTGGTCGGTGTAACGCTTTTGTCCGCTTTCGGTATCAATAATATGATCGGCAAAGCTAGAGAGTAAATCTTGTTGATTTGGCGCTCTAAAACCCACCGAATAATTAAGGGCGTTTTCTACGGCATAACCTTCGTGCGGGCAACCTGGTGGAATATATAAAATATCGCCGGGTTCTAAAATACAATCAATAACCGCAGTAAACGCTTCTACTTGCAATAATGTTTTATTTTGGGTGAATTGTTTAAGGCTAGGATCTGGTAGGCCTACTCGCCAATGGCGTTTGCCTTCACCTTGAATAATAAATACATCGTATTGATCTAAATGCGGGCCAACACCACCGCCAGGCGTTGAATAGCTGATCATTAAATCATCTATGCGCCAGTTTGGGATGAATCGAAACGGCTCTAGCAGCTGTGCTGCATCGTTATGCCAATGATCAACCGCTTGTACTAATAAAGTAGAGTGTTGCTCTGTAAGCTGTTCAAAGTCTTCAAACGGCCCTTGGTGCGATTGCCATTCATTATTATGATTAGTAACAATACGCGACTCTATGCTGTCTTCCATTGCAAGGCCTGCAAGTTCATTCGCATCAAGCGGGTCCTGAAAATTACTAAAACCTTGTTTAATTAAGAGTGGTTTTTTTTGCCAGAACTGAGTTAAAAACTCTTGCTCTGATAAGTCATTTATTTTTAATTGATACATACAGTGGCCCTACAAATTAGTGCAAGTGGTATTAAAACAAAAAAAGCGAAAGGAGACCTTTCGCTTTTTCATTGATTTTAGTTTAGTTATTAAACTAAATCATCAATAAACTCAACAGCGCGGCCAATATAATTAGCAGGTGTTAGTTTTTTCATTTCTACTTTAGCGTGTTCAGGAAGGTCTAAACCATCGATGAAGTCTGCCATTATTTCTTGGTTTACACGTTTGCCACGGGTTAAGTCTTTAAGCTTTTCGTATGGCTTTTCGATACCGTACTTACGCATAACTGTTTGAATTGGCTCTGCTAGCAGTTCCCAGTTTTGATCAAGCTCTTCTAATAAACGTTGCTCGTTTACTTCAAGCTTACTTACACCTTTAAGTGTTGATTGGTATGCAATAAGTGCATAACCCATACCTACACCTAAGTTACGTAATACCGTTGAGTCGGTAAGATCACGTTGCCAGCGAGAAACAGGCAGCTTTTGTGCAAGGTGAGAAAAAATAGCATTTGCTAAACCTAAGTTACCTTCTGAGTTTTCAAAATCAATAGGGTTAACTTTATGTGGCATTGTTGATGAGCCAATTTCGCCAGCAATGGTTTTTTGCTTAAAGTGATTAAGGGCAATGTAACCCCACATGTCACGATCAAAATCGAGCAGTATTGTGTTAAAACGGGCAATAGCATCAAAAAGCTCAGCAATGTAGTCATGCGGTTCAATTTGTGTAGTAAACGGGTTTAGAGTTAAACCTAGGCTTGATACAAATTTGTCTGCATGTGTGTGCCAATCGTAATCTGGGTATGCACTAAGGTGAGCGTTGTAGTTACCTACAGCACCGTTAACTTTACCTAGCATTTCTACTTGTGCAATTTGGTCGCGTTGACGTTTTAAGCGCATGTAAACGTTAGCAAACTCTTTACCCATAGTAGACGGTGTAGCAGGTTGTCCGTGCGTACGTGTCATCATAGGGATTGTTTTGTACTCAATCGCTTTTTCTTTAATTGCGCTAAGTAACTGATCGCAATATGGTAGTAATACATTATTGCGTGCTTCAGTTAGCATTAAACCATGAGATAGGTTGTTAATGTCTTCAGAGGTACATGCAAAATGAATAAATTCGTTAATTGCATGTAGTTCTGCGTTATCGGCTACTTTTTCTTTTAGAAGGTATTCAACCGCTTTAACGTCGTGATTTGTTGTGCGTTCAATATCTTTAACGCGCTGTGCATCAGCTTCGCTGAAGTTATCAACAATGGCGTTTAGTAATGCATTAGCTTGTTCGCTAAATGCAGGGACTTCTTTAATATCGCTCGCTGCAGCTAACGCTTGCAACCAACGCACTTCAACGGTTACGCGGTATTTGATTAGGCCAAATTCGCTGAAAATACTGCGTAGTTCAGTGGTTTTGCTGCCGTAGCGACCATCCACTGGAGAGATAGCCGTTAACGCTGAAAGCTCCATAATAACTCCTAAATTTTAGTTTGAACGATAATTAAATTTTTGCTTTAGCAATGGCGATTATTTTTCTTTTTGCAAAGAAAAAGTGACGGCGTTTACCGCCCATTTGTCGCCATAAAACTGCACTTCTAATACCGGCTAATAATAATGCGCGGATTTTATTTTGAGTGAGCTGCTGCTTTAGTAACTCAGGTTTACCATAAACCTGTATACGGTGCCCAAGGGGGCTTAGCACCGTTGAGTATATATCCGCTAAACCGGCGACAACGCTCTCGTCGGTTATAGCAAAATGATCTAAACGTCGATGAATGTCATCAATACGTTTACCTAATTCGTTTAAGCTTTTGTCGTTTGCACTCAAGGCACGTTCTAGCTGCATTAAACCACCGACGTATTTTACAATTTCAACATCTTTTTGCGCACCAGCACTTAGCTGTGCCAATAATGTTTTGTAGCCATCGCGTAGGTTATCTGTGCCTTGATATACATCCTCTGGCGATGCCGGCGAGGTTTGAATAATACTCGAAAGTAGTATTTCTAAATCGTGTTCATTATTATTGCCGTACTGAGCAACTTTTTGAACTTGTTTAGCAACTTGGCACATGGCGGCAAGCGCCATGACTTGGTGTTGATTCATTATTTGATCACCGAATCAATAATACCACCACCTAAACACACATCTTCTGCATAAAATACGGCAGATTGACCTGGAGTAACGGCTTTTTGTGGCTCGTCGAATAATACGCGTGCCATGCCGTCTTCGCCTACAAGTAGCGTACAGCTTAAGTCTTCTTGGCGGTAACGGGTTTTAACTGTGCAGCGAGTAGTGCCTTTAGGGCCAATACGGTCAACCCAGTGCAATTGGTTAGCATTAAGGCCATTACTGTATAGGCGAGGGTGATCTTTACCTTGGCCAACAATAAGTACATTTCGCTCAAGGTCTTTATCTACTACATACCATGGCTCGCCTGAGCCTTCTTTCATACCACCAATTAGCAAGCCTTTGCGTTGACCTAGGGTGTGATACATTAATCCTTCGTGCTCGCCTACATTGTTACCATCAGTGTCTTCGATAACACCAGGTTGGGCAGGTAAAAACTTTTGTAAAAAGTCTTTAAATTTGCGCTCACCAATAAAACATATACCTGTGCTGTCTTTTTTATCGTGAGTAATTAGGTCTTGCTCTTCAGCTATGCGGCGTACTTCTGGCTTAGCAATATCGCCAACAGGGAATAATGTTTGGCCAATATGTTCGTGGCTAAGCGTGTATAAAAAGTAGCTTTGATCTTTATTATCATCTAACCCGCGGCACATAACGTATTTGTCATCGCGTAGTTCGCGGCGTACATAGTGACCGGTGGCAATAAAGTCGGCGCCTAATGCTTGGGCCGCAAATTCTAAAAAGGCTTTAAATTTAATTTCTTTATTGCACATTATATCTGGGTTAGGTGTACGACCTGCTTTGTATTCAGCTAAAAAGTACTCAAATACGTTATCCCAATACTCAGCGGCAAAGTTAACTGTATGCAGTTCAATACCGAGTTTATCGCAAACAGCTTGCGCGTCTTTTAAATCATCAGCTGCGGCGCAATATTCATCATTGTCGTCTTCTTCCCAGTTCTTCATAAACAGGCCTTCTACCTGATAGCCTTGTTGCTTTAACAAATATGCAGATACAGAAGAATCAACACCGCCGGACATACCTACGATGACTTTAATGTGACTATTTTCGCTCATGAATAATTTCGCTTATACAGATTACTGTTATTAATAACATCTTGGAAAGGCCGCGATTATAGCATGTATTTAAGCAGCGCTTAAAGAGGCTTAGCCTTAATGCAGCGCTTTTGTAGTTATTTTTATAGCGTCAGCAAAACGTTTTTGCTATTTGCAGTAAGCAAAATAAATATAAATAGTAAATAAGTGTGAATATTAGCTGTGTAATAGTAGGAGGAGTTATAGCTTTATATTGCTTTATAGTGTTATATTTAAGCGTAACTAAGGTTATTATTAATATACTCAATGGAATGAATATATGAACTATGCTTCTCACGTCAACAAAGTAAAATCTTTTATTTTAGATTACTCAAAAAAAACCGATATAAGTGAGTTGCTTAACAACCCGTTGAGTGAACTTAAAGAAACAGCTTATTATTTGTTTGATGAATTGATCACAATAACTCCCCCTATTTTTTTCCAAGAGCCACATCCTATTGTTGAGTTATTTAAATTAATTGAACAGTCGTTGAGCCCTAATCTAAAAGTAGAAAAAGCATTATTAGAGCATTTAGAAACATGGTGGGTTGAATGGCATTTTGTAGCGACTATGAATGCCAAATTACTTAACGAACATAACGACCCACAACAAAAGTATTTAATTGCTCACACGCATCACCCTATGCGTAATCATGAGCTGAGCCATTATGCGAAATTATTTACAGTGCTTCCTATGCCTATTTGTAATGTGTGCGTTGAAACGGGTGATATATTAAAAGTTAACCAGCGTTATATTGATGTATTTGGTTTTACTATAAATGATACGCCCAATGTAGATATTTGGTGGGGAAAAGCCTACCCAGATATTGATAAAAGAAATGCTGCTCGGGCATTATGGAGCGCATCGCTTGCACAAGCCGAAAGTAATAAAGGCGATATTCCTGCAAACGACTACCAAATAACCTGCAAAAATGGTGAGCAAGTCATTATGCAAGTATCGGGTATTAATATTGGTAATGAATTTTTGGTTGTTTTTAATGACGCCACTGAGCGGATTAAAGCACATGAGATTTTAAGCGAAATGGCGTTTTTAGATTCGTTAACCAAAATTGCCAATAGGCGCCGCTTTGATGAAAAAATTGTTGATGAATTTTCCCGTGTTAAATTAGCAAACTGTCAGCTTTCACTCATTATAATTGATATTGATAACTTCAAAAAATTTAACGACCGTTACGGGCATATTGCAGGCGATAAGTGCTTATACGCTGTGGCACAAAAACTTGCCGACACAGTGAGTCGTCCAGAGGATTTTGTTGCCCGTTATGGTGGTGAAGAGTTTGTTGTATTGCTACCACAAACAGATAAACAAGGGGCGCTATTTGTGGCTGAACAAATTCAAAAAGCAATTGAAATGTTGGCAATTGTGCATGAAGATAGCTTTACAGGGTATTTATCAGTAAGCATGGGAATTAATACTGTTAATCATCATCAGTGTGATGATCATTTAACATTTATTCAAGCTGCCGACGATGCTCTTTATTATGCAAAAAACCAAGGAGGTAATTGTATTGCGCTAAGCCCTGGCAAATAGCTTAAACGCTAATTTAAAGTTAATAATGGCTTATAAATTAGCGATTGTAAGTTGGTTTACATCAGTTAGGTATGCTTTATACCTGTCATTACTTTATACTCGCCGTTTTTAATGCCATCTAGGGTGTACTTACCAATACTATAGCGAATTAAACGCAAAGTAGGGTGCCCAATATGTGCTGTCATGCGTCTAACTTGGCGGTTACGCCCTTCACTTATTGTTATGCTGAGCCAAGTTGTAGGTATTAGTTTTCGCTCTCTTACTGGCGGGTTACGCGTCCATACTGTTGGCTCACTGATGATGCTCACTTTAGCGGGTAATGTAAGGCCATCTTTTAATTCTACGCCTGTGCATAGTGCAGCAATTGACTCTGAGCTCGGCTCACCTTCTACCTGAACCCAATAAGTTTTACTGGTTTTTTTACCCGGTGCGGTTAGGGTGTTTTGTAATTTACCGCAATTGGTGAGCAGTAATAAACCTTCACTGTCTCTGTCGAGTCTGCCTGCAGCGTAAACTTCTTTTATAGGAATAAATTCAGCAAGGGTTTTTCTGTTGGCATCATCAGTAAATTGGCACAAAACGTCGAAAGGCTTATTAAATAAGACTATTTTTATATCTTGTGCAGCTATTGCTGGTTTTATTTCTCTTTTTGAAGCGACGCTTTTTAGCGTGCTGCGAGAATAGGTTCTGCCAGTATTACGTTTGGGTTTAGCTGTGTACTCTTGCTTATTAGCTGACTTATTATTCATTATATACACCTGGCAGGTTTTGGTAAGCCGGCAATTTTAGTCGCTTGTTTTGCCGGGCCTTTAGGAAATAATTTATATAAATATAGGCTATTACCTTTATCTTCACCGAGTGCTTTAGCCATGGCTTTTACCAGCATTCTAATAGCGGGGCTGGTGTTGTATTCTAGGTAAAAGTTGCGAACAAAGTTAATAACTTCCCAATGCTGCTCAGTTAAACTAATGTTTTCTTGCTGTGCAATAATGGGCGCTAATTCTTTTGACCATAAAGTATGGTCAAGTAAATAACCTTGTTTGTCTGTTTCAAGCTGTTGGTTGTTAATTTCAAGCATAAGTTACCAGGTAATAGATTGATTGGTTGATAAGCTAAGGGTTACAAATTCGTCATAGCTAATTACTTTATCGTTATTATTTAGCTTTATAGCGCGAGCACTCGCATCAGGCGCTAAAATAAACAATGATTCGGCAAATTGTCGATACTGCTTTGCTGCATAACAGGCATCGCCAACCAGAAGTACAATATCAGTTGCTTGAATTAGGTTTTCTAATCGATTGGCGCTGTAGTAGCTAAGTGGTTTAGAAAATATATGTAAGGTGCTCAAAGCATTAGTTTGTAGGTTACTCATAGGTTCACCACATGTTGCTGGGTTTTAATTAGCGCTTTTTGCTGATCAAAGTTTAGTGCTTGCACATCTAACAATAAATCATTTTTGTTTAAGCCATAATCGAGTAGTGACTTTTCGCAGACGTAAATATTTTCAACGTCATAAATTTCCAATGTTTTAATGTTTTTAAAAAAATCTTTTATACCAAGCATATTTGGTTGTTGTTGCTTTTTTAGTGCCAGTACAGCTGGGCCACTAAAGAGCCAACTGATATTCTGATCGACAGCTGCAAATATGAGGGTCATGTCTAGGGCGTCGCGAATATGCAAGTCATCAAAAGGACTGCATTGGCTCATTACGAGTACGTTAATCATTTAAACTGTATCCATTTGTCGGCATCACTAGCAAGCATGGCAAATTCAGCAAGCCCAGCAACATTAAACACATTGGTGTGTTTAATGTCTAAACCACGTTTTTCAGCGGCGGTTACACATAACATTAAATTAATTTTTTGATCTGCTAATTGCTGCCATAACATCGGAATTTGTAGCTCATCAGTGGGAAGATCAAAGTGGTTTGAAGCATGATAAACCCCTTGCTGATATAAAAATATAGCGTCTATGGTGTGTCCTTGCGCTAAGCAAGCGTGCGCAAATTTAACTAAACGCTGCGTAGTATCGTGATCAGAGGGTGGAGTATGTAAAGACAAGACGAAACGCGACAAAATTATTCCAAAAAAAAGCCCCAATTAAGGGGCTATTTTAACAGAACTTTTTAATTAGTCATTATTTGCGCCAAGCAGAGCAAGTAATGAAGTAAATAAGTTATATACACTTAGGTAAAGTGACACAGTTGCGCGAATATAATTTGTTTCGCCACCGTTAATAATACGGCTGGTATCAAATAAAATTAAACCAGACATAATTAATACTACAGCAGCATTAAGTACCATAAACATCAGTGAACTACCGATGAAAATATTAACAATGCTTGCCACAATAACAACGATTAAACCAACCGTTAAAAAGCCACCCATAAATGAGAAGTCTTTTTTAGTGTTAAGTGCATAAGCCGATAAACCAAAAAATATCAGCGCGGTAGAGCCCAGCGCTTGCATAATTAGCATAGGGCCATTAGGCATTTCTGCATAGTGGTTAAGCATTGGGCCAAGGCCTGCGCCCATTAAGCCGGTAAAAGCAAATACCCAAAATACACCAGATGCAGTTTCTGCTTTTTTATTTACTACAAATAATAAGCCGAACGAGACAAGTGTGAACACTAATCCCATAAAGTATGGTAACTGTAGTGCCATTGAAATACCCGCTGTAACAGCGCTAAATGCGAGTGTCATAGCAAGTAATAGGTAGGTGTTTTTAAGCACCTTGTTTGTTTCAATGGTAGACATTACCGGTTTAGCGGTATTGTACGATTGATTAAACGCCATTGTAGAGCTCCTGTGGTTGAAACTGAGTAGTTCCGATAATTTAACTAAATTTAGATTAACAACTCTTATATGTTTGGGCAAACCTTTGTAGTTCAATAGAGTGAAATATTTAAATAAAAGTTCAATTACAATTAATGCAGGCCACTTTTGCTTTAACTTTAAACAAATTAGTTGTTTTTTAATCACTTAAACAATTAATTTAAAATAAAGCTTCACAAACCTCTGCGCTTTCCCTATTATTCAGGCCGTGCGGAGAGATGGCAGAGTGGTCGAATGCACCGGTCTTGAAAACCGGCATGGGTTTATAGCCCATCTAGGGTT
>NZ_JBEOOB010000044.1:0-24400 GCF_040308685.1 Pseudoalteromonas sp. 20-MNA-CIBAN-0454
TTGCTCAATCGGCGTTTAGAAAATAAGCCGAAGGGATAGAAGAATACAGGAGCCGTATACGAGGCCCGTACGTACGGTTCTGTGAGAGGGATGAGGCAAAAGCCTCACCCTACTCGATGTGCGTGGTGATTCGCCATAAATTATATGGGCGTAGGTTGGGAAGAGTGCAACGAAACCCAACGAATCACAAATATACTTACTCGCTCAAAAGCCAAGAGTATGTGCTATTTAATGTAGGCGTTAAGCTTGCTGGCGCGCGGGCGCCAGCCCGAATAAGTATTTGAATAGGTGTTTGAGGTTATCATCACCGATAATGTGGATGCCTTTCGCGCTTTTTAAATATTAGAAACCTTATTCAAGGTTTTGTCGCGCTGGCGACGGCAGCCAAAGAGGTGCTGCCGCTGACCCCTCTCTGGACTTCCCCAGCGCCACCGAGCATCACGCTTAATCCTTCAAACCACAATTGATGTGAACGTAAACGCCATGAAAGCACATCCATGTGCAAGCATGGTTTTCATTTCATCCATGAAATGCATTACTCATCAATTGCTTATTTTCAGGGCATGATGACGAGGGAGGGTGTTAAATGTGAGATTGGTGTTTGGCAAGAAGCAAGATTTATCAGCTAATACCTTAATGTATGAAGTCAAGATTTGACCCCTTTACTTTACTTCAACAACAAGTAAGAGAGAGAATATGGATAAGCATACAAATAATATATTGCAACAAGATCCGAGAAAAGCGGCTCGGGTAGCATTAAAGGTATTTCTAAATATTATGGATGCATGGGGTGTTAATTTAGATCAACGACAAGTACTTTTAGGTAAACCTGAACAGCGTGAATTTAAGCTATGGCAACAAGGTAATATTGAAAGCATGAACAGGGATGTAGTCATACGGATCTCTTACATTATTGGTATCTACAAAGGGTTAGGCTTGATATTTAATGACCGCATTTGGGCTGATAAGTGGGTGAATAAACCCAACCCAGAGTTTAATGGTCAATCTGCTTTAGATTTTATGCTTAGTGGAAATATAGAGCAATTGAAGCAAGTTAGAGAGTTTGTTGATGGCCCATTTAACTCTTAGTTTATGAGAGGTTACTCATATGAGTCATTATTTAGTCTGGCAAACTTTGTATCGTGCAATAAATTAGTGCAATTATTAAAAATATTGTTTACTCTAACTTGAAAGGACACAACCTGACCAATCTAAATGTTAGGTTTAACCCAAGGATTAATAGGGAATAACTTTAGTATGGCAGATACTAAATTAGCTGAGCGATTAGCTGAATTATTAAATATGTTACATGGTGGGCATCACTTAAAATCAAGTGAACTCAGCGCATACTTTAATGTATCAACGCGCACGTTAAGAAGAGATGTATTCGAAAGACTTTCCTTTCTTGATATTCACACGGCTCCATCTGGTGATTGGTTTTTAAATAAAGCGAAACCTAATAAACTTAATCATAGTATTCTAAACTTATTTGCTGAAAAAAGTGGTGTACGAGATCTCTTTCCTTATTTTACTTTAGAATTATTAAGTACCCTTTTTGATGAAGCGAATACTTCTCCTTACCACATTAAAAGCTATGAATATGAATCTTATAGCTTAACTCCAAATAAAAAGAAATTTATTGATTTAGAAACCGCTATAAAAAAGAGCAATACAATCTACTTTTCTTATGGTGAGAAGACATATCAAAAAGTTAATGCTTATAAACTAGTTAACTTTGAAGGCTATTGGTATTTAGCCGGAGTACATAATAATAAGCTGAAATCATTTCACATCTCATTGATGAAAAATATTTGGATTCATAGTGATAAATTTATAAAAGACGTTGAAGTCGAAAAAGAAATTATTGAATCTGAAACGGTTTGGTTTGGAAGCGATGAATTCAAAGTGACATTAAAAATATCATCCTCCATAGCTCATTTCTTTATCAGGAAAAAGTTTTTCCCGAAACAAACTATTGAATCAAAAACCGTGAATGATGAACTTATTGTTTCAACGTTTGTTGTAAATCAACAGCAGTTGTTTCCACTTGTACTAAGGTGGATTCCACATATTAACATTATTGAACCCTCTAAATTACGGGTTCAATTTCACAATCAACTTTTAAATTATATGGGTAACCAAAAGGATATTTATGGATATTAATCTAGCCTTAGTATTTGCTTCAACTGTAGTTGTAGCTGTAATTTGTATTATATCGACAGTTCTAACACATAAACGTATTACGGAGCTGGAATCTAAATCAGTTGAAAAAGCAGATTTAGCTACTACGGAGTTAGATAAGGGGTTATCAAAATTATTAGAGACAGTAATAAAAAAGATAGAGTCTTTTGAAGAAAGCTCAGCCCAGATTGAAAAAGAACATCAATTGCAGGTAGGGAAAAGCTTTGAAGACAGCTTACAAACTCTAAAAAATTTACAAAAAGAGGTCAAGGGTAGCTTTGATAGGCAACTTAATAATGTTACTGAAGGAAATACTATGTTATTAAGCAGCTTAGACGAGTCATTTTCTAAGATGAATGAGTCTTCAAAGAAAGGCTTCGAGTCTTTATCAACTAGTACTAAGGAAGCTGCCCAACTTATAACGACAGCCCTCAAGCGTACAGAGGTAACCCTTAATAACTCCATAATCGATTTAGGTAAAGAGCAGCATAAGGTTGCTTTTGTTAATAATCAAAATCAATTATCTAATTTTGAAACACTTACAACACTTTTACAGTCGATTAGAATTGATAATATTATCGAATTAACAAATGAGCTCGGTAAGCATAAAAAACTTACAGTTGAAACTGAAGATTTTGTTAAAAAACTGGGGGACTGTAAAGTATTAACAATTGAAGACAAGTCTACAGGTCAAATAACCCAAGTTTATTATGAAAACGGCATCAAACGCAGTACAGATACATTTTCTGGTGAGCATTTAAAATATCAAATGTTTTTTGATGGAGACGGTAAAGCTTCGCGAGGCGTGGAGTTAAACACCGAAGGTAATATAGCATTTGAGTATTTATATAATGAGGCTGGTGAAGTAAGTAAACGAATAGAACATGTTTATGATGACTCTGCAAACATTCAAAAAATAGAAAAAAGCTATTAAGGAAGTAAAGTAATGTATTTATCAGAATTAAATGTTGGCGAAAAGAAAAACTTTCTTGAACTTGCTAAATTTGCAATGGGCCTTAATGGGGAGCACAAGCAAGAGGAACAGGAGATTTTTGGCTCTTTTCTTATTGAGTGTGATCAGACAGGATATAAAGTTCAAAAACAAGGCAGTATCGATAGCGTAATTAAAGTCCTCAGTAAATCTTCTCAACAATCTAAACGTATTGTGATGATCGAGCTGTTTGGAATACTTTTAGCTGATGGAGAAGTGTGTGACGCTGAAGAGCAGTTTATAGAGAATCTAGCTAGTAGCTTTAGTATAGATTCTTATGAATATAAACGTTATCAACGCTGGGTAATAGCTATGAATGATATCGTAAGTGAAGGCTATAGCCTTATTTTTAAAGGAGAAGAAAATGGGGTGGTTTAGTAAAGCTAAAAGTTGGGCCTCAAGTGTTTGTAGTTCCATTAAAAATACCGTTTCAAAAGTAGCTGATAAGGTAAAAGAGACATGTTCTAAAGTTTGGAATGCATTTACTGGAAAACATTATACTGATGAAGCTGAGGCTATCTATGGTGAAATTAATGAACGCTACGATAAAGCTAGGAGCGAATATCAAGAAGCCGTTAAGGTAATTGGTAAAGAGATTGAAGAAAAGGTTTCAAAAATTAATTTAAATAAAAAAGAAATTTATGAAAATCAGTTTGAGCGCTTTAAATTAATTGCTAGCCGGATTCATAATGTTACAGTTAAAGGGTTACCTTTTGAAGACTTCTTCGATAGTTCAATTTATGAAATAAATAAGAGTGAAGGTTTACGTAATAAAGATGAGTTAGTTCTAATCAACTTTGATCAGATGGGGTTTGTTGAAACCGCAGGTATGATTTTGACGCTTGGTTTCTTTTCACGGAAAAAAGCTAAAGAATCTCTAGAGAGAGTTAAGCAAGAGCGTGAGCGTGTTTTTGAAGAAATTAAGAAGATGGAGGCTCAACAAGTTAAACTTTCTGTTGTATCTAAATCGATTGATAGTGTTGTTGATTACTTTGCACAATTAATTATGAACTATTCTATTCTATTAGATCGTTTTGAATTTGGTATTCAATCACAAAGAGTAAAACAGTTGTCTAATTCAGATAATGTATACAACTTAAAGTTAGATTTTAAATTATTACCAGTTGCTCATATTGAAGAGTTTCAAGCGCTATTTAACCTATCAATTGTACTTAAGCAAATGGCTAATTTAGGGTACTTAAACAAGGAAGGAGAAGTGGTTGACGAAGATATTAAAATGTCTGAGGTGTTATACCATAAAGTAACAGAAGCTAAACTATCAGCCTGATTTATAGAGGGATCTAATGAGTAATAACAATAAAAAATATGAACAACCAAGTCTTTCTTTTGAAGCAGTAGCATCAAAATTAAATGGGGCGTCGCCTTTGCAGGCTAGCCGTATATTAATTGATATGGAGCTATTTGAACAGCGCTCATCAATAGAGGTTATAGATAGTGTATACAAGGACTTTGAATCAAATCAAAATGTAGTAGATGAGTTAGTTACTCCTCTAGGGCTAAGTGTTCTTGATAGTGTTATTACTCACAAAGACCTAAAGCTGGATAGAACGGGGCTGACTGCTTCTAGACTTTGGGAGGATATTAATTGTTTTGAATATAAAAATGTTCAAGTAAGTAGCCAAGTGTTAAGCGCTAAACAACAACTTAAAGGAAGTCGAAAAATTACACCCGGTAAACGCGGTAATGTACAGAAACATAAATTAGAAGCTCATAAAGTAAAAAATACTAGAAGAGATGGGACTATCAAAAATGACTTGGATGGTAAGCAGTTACATCGCCATGGGCAAGGCTCTTCCACCTTGGATACTGTAAATACTGAACATTTACAGTCATCAGAAAGCTTTCATCGCCAATTTGCTGGAAATGTACTTTTAACTAATGAAAACCGCAGAGTTATTGTAAATAGTGATAATAATTTAGCTAGTATTTCGGAACGTCAAAACAAAATGAAGCTTGATGGAACATTTGTAGATATCAAAGAAAAGAAAGAAAGATTATTAACGAAAAAGAAAAAAAGCCAATTGTCAAAAAGCGAACAAAAAGAGTTAGACCGTATTAATGAGTCCTTTACAGGAAGTAGCCTTGATGCAGGTGTTGCTATGGAGAAAGAGGCTACCCAGAGTAACTTTGAGTCAGCCCAAGGTAGTGCATTAAATAATGTTAAAAATAATACAGCTGAAATTGCTACACAAGCATCAACTAAAGCTGGTGAGCAAACAGGCCATCAAGCACTCGGGCACGCTGTATTATTAATGTTAAAGCCGATATTTTATGAATTCAATGATTCCTTTAAAAATGGGATTGATGCAGGAGTTGGTGAAACTTCCGCTCTTGAAGGTTTAAAGGTTAGACTCAAAAGAGTTTTGCAGTATATACGTACGGAAATAGTTCCGACTTTAACAAAAGCACTAAAAGATTTTTTTGATAATTTTTGCAAGGTTGTAATAGATAGTATCATTGGTTTAGCTACTGGTATTTTTAAATCAATATTGACTATATTGATAGAAGGTTTTTCGGCTCTAGTTGGAGCATTCAAAATATTAAGCAAATCATCAAATGAAATGAGTGGCGCCCAAAAAGCAGATGCCATTTTGAAGCTTTTCTCTGCGACAGTAGTTACATTTGTAGTGTTTTACTTTGAGTCGTCTATTCTTCCAGCTATTCCAATTCCATTTTTGCGAGATATTGCGCTAGCATTACTATCAGGAGTAGCTTCCTCATTGGTTGTATATGTACTAAATAAAGCTGATATTTTCTCTACTAAATCAGAACTACGAACAAAACGAATTAAAGAAATTTTTGAAATGCGAGTTCAGCAAATAAAAGAAAATACTGATGCTTTTGAAACCGCTAGTTTACAAAAGCTCGCTGAAGATAAACTCAGATTTAAGGCTTTATCTGAGAGCTTGACTCAATCAATTCAAGAAGAGCAAGACCCTAATGATGCTGTATTAAAAATAGCTGATTTTTTGAAGGTTGAATTATCAGTAAAATCTACAGATGACTTTTTAAAAATGTTGAAAACACAGGATTCATTGGAAATAGCGTAGTTAAACTTTTATTCCCAAACTATAATAACTATCGTTTGGCTGGGGCTATTAAATTGTACAAATATTCCCAATCTATAATTAAAAGTAATGAAACGAAAAATGCGGTCTAAAAAGCTGTATTTACCCAATCTATAACAACTCTGATCATTGAAAAAATTTCTACTGTAGAGTGGAAATTTATCAAAATTATAAAAGCTGTTGCAGTAATGCAACGGCTTTTTTGTTTGCCCAGCGAAGCTGGCAAACCCGATAGGCTGAAAGATGCCTTATCACCCTGACTAAGGGGAAGATAATCTGAATGGCAAGGGCGTCACTGGCCAACGGTGGGGTCTGAAGGAAGCCATAAGAAGTTAGAGGTACACAACTAACCGTAACCTGTTTCGGCAGTATTGGTGGGTCAGCGTGCAAAATAGCGCAACGCCCTATACTTAGTCAGACCAATACTGTGCTTGAGGGTGGGATTTCTAACAGGGAGCCAGTGCAGTAACTGGGGAAGCCTGGCATCTAAACTTAGTGTAAATAAGTGGCCTAAACTCAAGGGGAAACCCAAGGTTTAACGTCGGTGTGAGGTGGCAGATGAACCCGTAGTAGTGAGTAAGGCTAGGCCGATGAAAGCCAGTAATGGTGTGGAGGGGAAAACCAAGCCGACCATCAACATTATGTTTGATGGGGTCAATTTTAGCCAAAAGCTTTAATTGATTGCGAAGGGGGGAAGTATTCTTTAAGCGTATGAAAGACGAAGACTTTTGTTTATCGGCTCACAAGTATTTCGACGGAAATAGCCAAGACATGACGGCCAAGCAGGAATGTAGACGCTGAGAATTGAAGGGCGAGCAATGGAGTAATGGCTGACCACTTAGGCAGATTGCCAAAAAAAAAGGCTAGCACACCTAATGTCATCATGAAGATTCAGCGATAAGTAGAATGACACGAGCAGACATACCGCAAGCAAAGGCAGAAAATGACAGTTTACTACAGCTTGTACGGACAATTATTAGACATTAATAACCTGTACAAGGGATTCAAAAAAGTGAAAGCAGCTAAAGGAGCGGCCGGAATAGATAGGCAGTCCGTAGGCGCATTTGCCCTGAATTTAGAAGTAAACTTAAAACAACTGCAACTTGAGCTGCAAACCAAGCAATATAGGGCACAACCTGTCAAACGGGTGGAAATACCCAAAGATGATGGCGGTGTCAGAATGCTAGGTATCCCCGCAGTTCGAGACCGAATAGTGCAACAAACACTATTGAACATACTCCAACCGATATTCGACATCGACTTTCACCCATCGAGTTATGGGTACAGGCCGAAACGAAGCTGTCATGACGCTATCAGTAAAGCGAGTGTATTTATCCGTAAATACCATCGCGACTGGGTCGTAGACATGGATTTGTCGAAGTGTTTTGACCTGCTTGATCATGCTTTGATAATTAGCAGTGTTAGACGCAAAGTGACGGACAGTAGTATTTTAAAGCTGATTAATCAGTTCTTAAAAAGCGGGGTAATGATAGGCGAACACTGGGAGGCTAGTACGATAGGAAGCCCACAAGGTGGCGTAATTAGCCCGTTATTGGCGAATATCTACCTAGATGCTTTCGATCAAGAAATGAAAAAGCGTAATCACCGAATAGTGAGGTATGCAGATGATATCTTGATTTTGTGCAGCACAGAAAAAGCAGCGCAAGAAGCACTTAAGGCATCGACCCAAATACTAGAGCGAGACTTGAAATTAACCGTGAACCAAAAGAAAACCCATATTGCTCATAGCAGCAAAGGTGTGAAGTTTTTGGGAGTAGAGATAGGTAGCCAGTGGACACGGATACAAGCATCAAAACTCATCGTGTTTAAACAAAAAGTGAAGCAATTAACAAAACGTAACGGCGGCATAAATTTAGCAGAAGTAATAAAGCGGCTAAATCCAGTTGTGCGCGGTTTTGTAAATTATTTTAGTATAGCCAATTGTAAGCGAGAACTAAAAGCCTTGGCAGGTTGGATCAGACGAAGACTAAGGGCAATACAGCTGAGGTTGTGGAAGAAGCCATCAAGGCTACATCGACGACTAAAGCAGTTAGGGAAAAAGCCACCGTTTAAGTTCATAAAGATGAACTCGTGGCGTAACTCAGTAAGCCCTTTATCTTGTGTATCGATGCCAAACCAATGGTTTGAGGAGCTTGGTTTATATCCAATAGAAAAAGTGAATACGGGATGGCTTGCTTTATCAGCGTTTAGGAAATAAGTTGATAAAATGTGAAGGGTACAGGAGCCGTATACGAGGTCCGTACGTACGGTTCTGTGAGAGGGATGAGGCATAAGCCTCACCCTACTCGATGTGTTTGGTGATTCGCCATAAATAATATGGGCGTAGGTTGGGAAGAGTGAAACGAAACCCAACAAATCCCAAATATACTTATTCGCTCAAAAACTAAGAGTATGTGTTATTTGCCGTAGGCGCACAGCCTGCTGCCGCGCGGGCGTAAGCCCAAAAGTTATAAATAACATTGTACGCTTGTAGTCTTTAGGCTACATTTGTTCAGCAAGTTGAATAAATTAGAGTAATTATTATGGCGCTACAAACATCAGATTTTAACCCGTTTGACTATATAGAAACACAGCAAGAAATTAATACATTTTTAGAAGAGTGTTTAGCTGATGATGATCCAAATACCTTTATCGAAGCACTCGGCTTATTAGTTAAAAAACATGGCGTGAGTGATATTGCTAAAGCAACGGGGTTAAACCGTGAAAGCTTATATAAAGCGGTTAATGGTAAAACCAAACCACGTTGGGAAACTATTTTTAAAGTGATGAAAGCACTTAACTTTCGCCTTACAACGCAAATAGCGTAGGTTGAATAAGCGGCGCAGCCGTGCCATCCGACAGTTCACATAATTGCTTAAATAAACTTAAGAGCTTACGCTTCAGCCCCCAGTAAACTATCAATATAAGCGAGTTCTTCGCTAAAAATACCACTAATGAATGCACTTTGTTCGCTAATTACAGCGTCATGAGGTTGGGCTTTATAGTCTTGTTGGCACCTGACAAGTTCGGTGGCTAACCATTGGCATGTGTTGTTTGCTGTATTTATGGCTGTTTTTAAAAAAGATGACCATTTTATTTTTTGTAGATTAAAGCGGTATAGCGCGACAGCAATTAAGCTATAGGCTTGTTGCTTGGGCGATGGTGCGTTATTGCTCTTTAATGTGTAGCTGTTTAAAAGCTTGGTGCTGATAAGGGCTTGTTGCAGTGCGACTTGCTGTAATTGGCTTAAAAAAGTAGTTGTCATAACGTGTTGTGCCTCTGTGAGCTTAATAACCTGAGCTCCGGATAATAAACTTATCTCAAGCAGCTATTTTCAGCACTAACTGCGTTGAATTTACTTGCAATAGGCCAGCTATTGACGCGTAAATTCGCCTAGTTTTCACTAAAAGCCTTTGGCTAGAGAAAATAAAATTAAATATAAATATGATTCAATACGTTAGTAAATCTCTTAACCAGAGTTCAGGTTTAATAGTTAAGGTTAAGTAAGGCGTTTTATGACTCATGCAGTACCGAAAAATACAGCAACATTGATAGCAAAATAGGGCTGACTCTTTACTGAATTAATCAAACATAATTGTAATTGGGTGGGGAGCAGGTTTGTGTTGTCTTTTTTATGGGGAGCGCAGGAGCCTGTGTTTTATTGGTGAAAAAATCACGAACTAAAATATCATTCCCTTGAAGCTTAAAGCCTTTCACTTTTCCTTTATATGAATTTCATCTACAACTGCGTTATTATCTAAAAGGTATTAACCAAACCCGAGAACACGTTGAATTATTTAGCTCATCTTTATTTAGCACAGCCTACGGCCGATTCGCACTTTGGTAATTTACTGGGCGACTTTGGTGGTCAACGGCATTTAAACCAGATACCTATAACGGTAAAGAATGCGCTCGATAATCACTATTTAGTGGATAAATTTACTGACTCTCATCCTATAGTTAAAGAGGCTAAACAGTATTTTTCACCTAAGCGTAAGCGTTTTGCAGGGGTGGCTATTGATGTGGTGTTTGATCACTTTTTAATTATGCATTGGCAAAAATATAATCTACAGCCATTAAACGACTTTAAACAAACTAGCTTTGCGCTTTTGCATAAGCGTATGCTTGTAATGCCGCTGCGAATGCAGCACGTTGTAAAACACATGACCGACAACGATTGGTTTAAAGAGTACGAAACCCTTGATGGGGTAGGGCTAGCACTTGATAATATAGCCAAGCGCATTCGCTTTACTAATACCTTTGCTGGTGCTGTTGATGATATAGCAAAGCATTATGATGAATTGAATGTTGTATTTTTAGCATTTTTTCCGGAGCTGATTACGCATGTAAATCAGTTTAATCTTGAAAACGCTAAAAACATCCGTGGGTTTTATACTTTATAGCCGGGGGATTTAATCCCCGAATCTACTTTTTATCCTCGGTAATAAACCTGATTTAGCTATCGGGTGCTTCTAATGTAAATACTAAATGTTTACGCATATCTTTTAAAACAACGCCTTTTTTTAGCATGGCTGCGCTTAAGCGTTTTTGCCATTTTAATAACTCTGGTTTTGCTGCAGCTAAGGCTTGCTCGTTGTCAAATTGAAAGCACAGTAATAAGGAGCCAGGGAATAAGTGATATTGAACGTCAAACCAGCATTGCAGCATACCAGGGAGTTCTGCTAGGCCTTGTTTTTCGAGTGTATCGGCAATATTAAGGACAAGCGCTTGCTGTTTTATTTGCACTGCAGAGAGTTTTTTCATTGTTTTATCCAAGTTGTAGGCTAACAAATACAGCCATAAGTGCTCATTATACCCAAGCTTTTAGGTGAGCAACAACTTTGAGGATAGTTAACCTAAACTCTGGATAATAAATTTATCTCAAGCAGCTATTTTCAGCGCTAACTGCGTTGAATTTATTTGCAATAGGCCAGCCATTAACGCGTAAATTCGCCTTATTTTCACTGAAAATCTCTGGCTAGAGAAAATAAGTTTAAACATCATTATTATTATTCAATGTGTTAGTAAATATCTTAACCAAAGCTCGGTGGTTAAAATAAAAGGCGCTGTTCAAAGTGGTTTTTAAAGGCTAATCTGGGCTTATTGTAAAAAGACGGTAGTAATAAGTTAATGAGTAAAACCACGAGTGGTATGCAGGCTTATCAGCAGCAAGAAGAAGGTTATCGAATTAAAGCGTTAAGATTGTACCCTTGGGTATGTGGGCGCTGTGCACGTGAGTTTGAGTATTCTAATTTACGAGAGTTAACGGTGCATCATATTGATCATGACCATAATAATAACCCTGATGATGGTAGTAACTGGGAGTTATTGTGTATTTATTGCCATGATAATGAGCATAATAAATATCACGAATATGTGTTGTACGGCGGCACTACAGAGCAAAAAGTGGTGGCGGCTACACATAACCCGTTTGCCGACTTAAAGGCGCTGCTAAACAAAGATAAATAATGGGTAAAGCCATTTTGGCCAAGTGGTTAGTTTAGCTTACTTATTTCAAAGCTTTAGGGTCTGTTTATCTTTCAAGGTTAAATTTGCAACAGTGTGTTTGGTATTTAGGCAAGGCAGAGCCTATGTGGTGTGGTTATTCCCCATAAATAGGCGATAACGCAGCATTAATGCCAAACATGCGCTGCCCGAAGGGGTCTTAGGGGCGATTAACTCTTTGTTAGGGGCATGAGCAGGATGCAAAAGCTTTGCTCGGTTTTTACTTATTTACACATAGATGTAAGCCAGTAGAATAACGCAGGAGCAGTTACCGAGCCCACTAGGTTACAAATCTCGCGCCGCGATTAAATCGCTCCTAGTTTGAACGAATTTTAATCCGCAAAGGTCAGCAGACCCTAATCGTTACTAAATACGGCGCAGTCGCGGCCTTGTTTTTTTGCTTGATACATAGCATCGTCGGCGCGTTTAAACCAGCTAGCAACTGTGGTGCCCGGTACCCAAGCTGCAACACCAAAAGATACAGTAACTGAGTTACCTGCAGGAGTTTTTAACTCATTTTTTATTGTTTCGCGTAGCTTGTTTATAAAGCTAACTTGCTCTTTGGGCGGGATTTCGGGAATTATTAGCACAAACTCTTCGCCACCAAAGCGGTATAGCTTATCTGATTCTCTTATATGTGAATTGGTAATTGACACTAATTGCTTTAGTACTCTGTCTCCTTCGGCGTGGCCGAATTCGTCGTTTACCTTTTTGAAAAAGTCTAAGTCTAAAAACGCTAATAAATAAGTGCTGTTATAACGCTCTGCTCGCGAAATGGCGGCTAGTGTATCGTCGTTAAGCGCACGGCGATTTAATGCGCCGGTTAAAGGATCGGTACTGTTTAGTTCTGCAAGTAAAGCAAGCTGCTTGTTGCCAAAAGAGGCATATACAAAAGCACAGGCAGCTAGCATTAAGTTGGTTGTAAAGTAAGAGTTTAGTGGCATAACATCGAATAAATTAGGTATGCTCGCAATAATTGCCACATTGCTAAGGGTGAGTATGAGCGCTTCTATTGGTTTAACTAAAAAAAACGTAACGGCTACTACCGGATAAACCCATAGCATACTGTTAATGCCGTTGGTAATTATAATGGCAATAACGCCAATATTAACAAGCAATGCAATAACGGCGCTAATAACGCGCGGCTTTTTAGTGTAATGGGCATAACCGACTAAGGTTAAAATACCGCTTACAATGGCTAAGTCAATTAGCGCTGCGACTATGTTATTTTCTATAAAACGAATAATAATAAATGGCGTAATACCAAATACTGACACAATACTGAGTATAAGCAGAATAGAAAGCTGATGTTTTTCTTGTAGTTGCTTGAACATAAATGCCTCAAGGTAATAAGTATAATAATGCCAAACCTAAACTAGTGATAGCTTAAGCAAGCGGTGCGCTTTTAAGTTTTTATTTACTACTTTGTAGGTTGGCACAGCGCAACGTGTTACAAGTTATAGCGTTGCGCTATAAAATAGTCAACTAAGTTAGAAGTTTAGCCTAAAGTTAACTAAGGCAAAACAGCAGGAAAAACTAGCTTGAACTGCAGAGCACTTTAGCTAGTTTTTAATAAGAGGTATTTACGCGGGGCCAACTAATTGCATTGTCACAATAGATAAAATAAGTACTGCTAAACCAAAACAAACAACCCAGTTTAATTTATGACCAAACAACAACCAAGTTGCCAGCGCAGTACCGCTAATTGAAAGAGCTCCCCACGTGGCGTAGGCAATAAACAGTGGGATGCCTTGCACAGCGAGGGTGAGTAAGGCAAACGCGGCCATAATAAAAACAATGGCAAGTATGCCAAAGCGTTTATGTTTAAATCCGTGCGACATTTCTAAAAATACGTTGGCGGCAATGTCAAAAATTACTGAGCCAAGAATATAAAGCCAATATATTGTCATTGTTTTTGCTCTTGCATAGCGTGGCCGCTGTTAATTATAACAATGCCGATAATAGCTAATAAAAGTGCAAACATTTGGCCAATAGAAATAGCTTCGCCTAAAAATACAAATGACACAGATGCAATTAATATCATCCCCAAACCTTCCCAGAAGGCGTTAGCAAGTGCGATAGGAATTTTGCTGGTGGCTTGGCTAAGAGCAAGATAAGCTAAGCCAACCATTAAAGTTACAAATAAGCTACCTAATAGTAACTGGTCTTCGTTTACCAGCCACTTCATTACTGTTGTACCTATAACCTCAAGAGTTACAGCTATTATTAAATATATCCAATGCATTTTTCCTGCTCTTAATACTAAAACATTGTGCGTATAATACTGCTTATTATTTTTATACTATAATTGCTCAGAGTCAAAATAATTGACACTAAGGGGGGCTTGATGAAATTAGAGTCGTTACAGTACTTTGTGATGATTGCACAAACCGGCTCTATTGCTAAGGCGGCAGCGCGCTTGTCGGTTAATCGTAGCACTATGAGTATGGCGCTATCGACGCTAGAGGATCAGTTGGGTACTGCGCTATTTATTCGCACTGGTAATAGTATGCAATTAGCCCCCGCGGGTGAAAAAATAATTGACGATAGCATTCGCTTAATTAACCTTGCTGAGAGTATTAAGCACCGCTGCCTGCACGATGACGAGCAACTGCCACACCGCTTAGTTATTGGCCGTGATGATGCTTTACCCGAAGCCTTTTGGCGCGAAATTATTCGCAGTATTCGCAAGCGCTACCCAGGTATATCGTTAGAAATGCACTATGCGAGTGCAAATGCGTTGCAGCAAATGGTTGAAGAGGGCTTTATGGACTTAGCTTGTTGCTTAGATCAGAGCTTGTATGCAAATACTCAGCTACCTTTACAAGTTTTGGGCTGGGTGGCATTGCATATGGTTATTGCCAAAGATCATCCGTTAACGCAAATGCGCTATGTAAGTAATGAAGACTTAGCCAGTGTGCCGCAAATTGCTTATTTAGATTTAAGCCAAAGTGACATTCAAACCAATGTATCTGAGCGTTACGATATTGCGTTAAGTAGCTTTGAGTTAATTAGGGATGCAATACGCGACAAGCTAGGTTGGGGTTATGTGCCAGAGCCATTATTAAAAGGGTTTCAACCACAAGAGGTGGCGCGCATTGCTCATGGCTATAATGTTTCGTGGCATGGGTATGTGGCTATATCGCAGCAAGTAGTTGAAAACGAGCAGCCAATAATTCGTGATATTCGCCGCCTTATTAGCGATCAGATGGTGGCTTTACCTGGCATCGATATGAGTTTGCCTGCGTAATAGAGGGCTGTTTGTGCTCTTATACACAAAAAATAATTGCTCCCTTTCGGCTTTTTAATCAATACAAAAACGACAAGCTAGAATGGCGAAGGTATTGCGAGTATTATAGCCTTTGGCAGTAGCGAAGAGGTGCTCTTTTCGTCTTAGCAATAATATATTAATGGAAGTAACGAATGACAACCAGTGGTCAAAATAACAGTAAAGGTAAAAAAAACAATCCATTATTTGAGGTCGTTTTTAATATTATAGTGCCTTCAATTATTTTAATGAAGTTTTCGGGGCCTGAATATTTAGGAACCGTTGTAGGGTTAATTGTCGCGCTTATATTTCCTGTGGGTTACGGTATTTATGATTTTATTAAAGCACGCTCGTTAAATTTTATTTCATTATTAGGTTTTTTAAGTACTTTATTAACGGGTGGCATTGCGCTGTTTGAGCTTAATGTAGAATGGTTGGCAATAAAAGAAGCGGCTATACCGGGTATTATTGGCCTGACTGTTTTAATGTCGGGTTTTTTTGGTAAGCCATTATTGGCAAAGGTGCTGTTAAACTCGATTTTATTTAAGTTAGATGTAATTTACGATACGTTAGATGCGCGCGGTAATACCCAGCGTTTTAAGCAGCAAATTACCAAGGCTAATTATATTTTAGCGCTTACTTTTGCTTTTTCATCAACTATGAATTACGTGCTTGCTAAGTGGATAGTGACCAGCCCTGCGGGTACGGTAGAGTTTAACGAGCAGCTTGGTGAAATGACCTTGCTCAGTTACCCTATTATTGCTATTCCGTCTATGTTGGCAATGATTGGTATTTTCTTTTATGTGATTAAAGTAATTACTAAATTAACCGGCATGAAGTTTGAACAAATGGTTCATTCACAGTAATTTAAGTTACTAAGTTTTTAGTATAAAAAGGCTTACAACTATGTGTTGTAAGCCTTTTTGCGTTTATAGCGGCTCGGGTTTTGCCTCATTGGTATGAGCTTCAAATAAGGCGACTTCGTCGGTAGGCTGGCTTACGCTATTTTTTTGTAGCGCAACATATAGATCGGAGTGAACATAAATGCCATTTTTACCCGATACCATTCCGGCAATTTCAAACCACGATAGAAGCTGGCGTTTTCTACCTGCTAGCTCAAGGCTAATGCCACGCTTTTTAAATATAACGTCTAAATCGGCAAGCATGGCCATAACGCTTAAATCTAAATGGGTAAAGCAAGGTACGGCATCAATAATAACGCATTGGGTATCGTCCTTTTGTTTTGCGTATTGCTCAAGTAATCTGCGTTTAAAGTAACTGGCATTAAAGTAAGTTAATGGCGAATTAAAGCGGTAAATAAATACCCCTTGCACGGCTTTTGCTTTATCGGTGGCATCTAAGCTTCTTACCACGCCTTTTATGTCTACGCCTAATATGTTGTCGGTAGGGCGCATTACGGTGCGAATAAATTGAAACAAACCCAGTAATACAGCAAGCGTAATACCCGGAATAACACCAATAAACAGCACTGCAAACAAGGTGGCTAAGGCAAGGTAAAACGCCTGCTTATCTTTAAACTTTAGTTGCCATACCGCTTTTAAATCTAACAAATGCACAGAGGCAATAATAAGTACCACGCCGAGTGCTGCACTAGGTATAAACTCGAGCGGGGCGGTTAAAAAAATAGCAATAATAGCAATAATAGTGGCGGCTATAATCGACACTAATTGCGTTTTACCGCCATTAGCGTCGTTAACCGCGGTGCGAGAGTCGGCGCCACTTACGGCAAAGCCTTGCGACAACGCAGAGGCGAAGTTGGCAATACCTAGGGCTCTAAACTCTTTATCTGCATCTATGTCGTAGCCATTTTTTGCGGCAAAACTACGCGCTGTTAGCATCATACTTACAAAGCTCACTATGGCTAAGTTAAGTGCCGGCACAACTAGTTCACGAATAATACCAATATCAAATACAGGGGTGTTAAATACCGGCAGTCCGCCGGTTACTGTGCCTATGGTTTTAATATTAAATTGCTCTAAATTAAAAAACCACACTAATATTGCGCCCAAGGTAATGGCAAACATTGATGCGGGCCACGTAGGCTTTAGTCGTTTCATAACAAAGTAAATAACCACAGTAAATAAGGCCATTAATAAAGTGGGAATATGGGTTTGTGATAAATAAGTGGGCACACCCCCTAAGCGTTCAAGTAGGTATCTTTCATCAAAGGTAAAACCAAATACTTTAGAAAACTGACCCACAATAATAGTTATGGCTACGCCGTTTAATAAGCCCATTAAAATAGGCTTAGATAAAAAGTCTGCTAATACACCTAATTTAAATTTACTGGCTATAAAACACCAAAAACCAGTCATGGCGGTCATGGTTACAACTAGCTGCCAGTGCTTAAAACTGTCGCCTGCGGCAAGCGGGGTAACTACTGCAGCTATAACTGCACAGGTTGCTGCATCGGGGCCAACTATTAATTGTTTTGAGGTGCCAAAAAGTGCATATAGCATCATGGGTAGTATGCAGGAATACAGCCCAACTGCAGCATTAACACCAGTTAACTGTGCATAAGCAATAGCAACGGGTAGCGCCACGGCGGCAACCGATAATGCCGCTCTTAAATCATCAGCAAACCATTGTCGTTCATAATGAAGTAAAGTATTTAAACCCGGCATAAAATTATATAAACGCGACAGCACTACCTTTCCTTATTAATAGTAATTGCTCTTTGATATTAAGTTTTATATTAAGATAAGTATAGCTAGGGAGAGTGTTTTTTATGCAATATAAAGCTACTATTATTTAGGCATAAAAAAGCCTGCATAAAAGCAGGCTTTAGCCTTCAGGGAAAATTAAAATTTAGCGCGAATGCCTAAGCTATAACGGCGATCCGCCTCAGTGTACTTCCAAGCACCGCCTAGTTCAGATAGGTAGATTGAAGGTTCACCGGTTAAGTTTGTTGCGTTACCTACTAGGGTAAAGTTTTCGTTAATGTCCCAACTTGCAGAAAAGTCTAACTGGCCTCTGTCATCACGGTAATTATTACCATAAACAGTACCGTCTTGTGAAATGCTGCCAGTTGAGTTAATGTTTTCTACGCGTTTTTCGTTTTCAGTACTTAAGAAACCGTCACGGTAGTTATAAGCAAGGCGAGTAGAGAAACCTTCGTGTTCCCAAAATACTTGTAAGTTATAAGTGTTTTTAGAAATGTCTAATAATGGGTTGCCGTTTGGCTGTTCGCTGTCTGCGTAAGTGTAGTTTGCATTAATACCCAAACCAGAAAACGCACCCGGAAGGCTTGTAAAAAACTGCTGGTAACCTACTTCAAAACCTTGAACAGAGCCGTTTTCACCGTTAATATTTTTAACGGTATCGATGCCGGTAAGCCCTGCATCTCTAAGGCCCGCAACGTGATTAAAACCATCAGCATCTACAGGATAGTTAGTTGCATCAGAGTAAACCATATTATCTTGAGATACGCCGGCAGTATCAAGCTGACATACTTGGTTCCACTGTGTTACGTTTTGCAGTGCAGCGGTAGTTGATGAGGCAACACACGTGCTTTCGTTGCTTAAAAATGACTTAACATCTTTATAAAATAGTGCAAAAGACAATACGTTACCTTCGTCAAAGTAATGCTCTACAGATAAGTCGTATTGGGTTGCGCGGTATGGTTCTAAATCAATAGCTCCTTGAGTTGCACCGGTTCGGTCGTTATTTACGTCAAATGCAGGGCTTAGCTCGCTAAAGTCGGCTCTGCGCATAACTTTTGCCGCAGCAAAGCGAAATAGTGTTTCGTCTGAATAGTTATATGTCACGTTTAAGCTAGGTAAAAAGTCGGTGTAATCATTTTCACCCGTCACTTTTACACCGTTTTGGTAAACACTTGACTCAAGATCTGTTGTTACATAACGAGCGCCCACAATGGCTGTAACGCTATCAAAATCTAAATAAGCCGATATATAAATTGCAGCGGTGTCTTCAACTACATTTTTGTATGCGCTTTCTTGAAACTCTTGATTGTCGTGTAAGCTCCCAGTAGACGCTAAATTAGTGCCTGCTAATAGTTGCTGTAATTGAGCATACGTATTACTTGGGTTAGATAAGCCATTATAAGTAAGGAATGTTAAAAGATCGTTTTGACCAGAGTGACCCAGTTGATTAAAAGAGTTATCGTGGCTCATAGTTGTAAAACTGCCAGGGAATAGGGCGTTATAATCATCGGCCCATAAAGTTGCTAATGACCCATCTGAGTCGTTAATAGCGTTTTTATAAATATCTTTAATTTCTACTTTGTATTGTTCATATTCGTAATCACGTTTAGTAGCGCGAACACCTGCTTTTACTTTAGAGATCCAGTTTGCACTGCTTAACGGCTCAAACATTTCAATATCAAAACGAACCGCTGTTTCATCATTATTGGTTTTTCTATCTTCACTTTTGAATGTTCTTAATGCTAAGTTTTGTGGATTAGTAAATGCAGTTGGATCTGAGTGTATAATGCTTGGTAAGCGATTACCGTCTTGTGAAAATGCGCCATCATATAAATGGTTTACTAAATCAACACCGCCACTGGCTTCAAACGTCGATTTTTCGATTGGACGCAATGTAAATTCTGAGTCTGGTCTTATGCTTTCAGAGGATGCAACAGCAACTTCACCAGAAATTTTGATGCTATCGGTAAGACTCCATTCTGCACCAAGTGCATTTGAAAACGAGTCAGTATCACGAAAATCACTGTATGTTTTAGGAATACCAAATTCGTTAGTTAACGTATAGTTATTTACGCCGTTAGCGTCTTGTGTGGTGTTTGCATCTGTTGATAGTGAACCTGCTACACCTAAAATAGAGTTACCAGCTTGCTCACCAGAGCGCTTAGTACCACTTAAATCAAGGTATACCATGCCATTACCCGAGTGTGGTGCCCACTGAAGTGATAAATTTACAGCAGTACGTTCACGTTTCTCTACATATTGCTCAATACTGTGCTCATCTCTGACGATGGCGTTACCGCTTGGTGTGTTTCCTTCTTGAGCGTTAATTACTATGTCTTGAGGTTTTACGCGGCTAGACGTTTCGTCTTGGCGAATTTCGCGATCTTGATATGAAAACATAGCAATGGCACCAAACGTGCCTATTTCATCAAAATCCCAATTATTACCAACAGATCCACTGAAAATAGGCGCTACGTTTTCGGTTTTATCTGCATATTCTGCATCTAATGACATGGCCGCTGTTAGTTTATCTAATTCTAATGGGCGAACCGTTCTTAAACTAACCGTACCACCAAGTGCGCCTTCAATCATATCGGCAGTTGGCGACTTAACAACTTCTACTGTTTTTAAGAAACTTGATGGAAAATCTTGAAGGCTAATGCCATCACGAGAATCGCCAATAGTAGAGCGACCATTTAATTCAACCCGGTTTTGCGGTAAACCACGAATCGAAACACTATCACCCACACCAAAGTCAGAATTAATAGATACACCAGTAATACGTTGTAGGGCTTCGGCAATATTATTGTCTGGTAATTTACCAATGTCTTCAGCAACAACAGCATCAACAATACGACCGTCAGTACGTTTAAGCATTGCAGCTGCTTTCATACTGTTAAGAATTCCTTTTACTTCAATAACCTCTATGTTTTTATCTGCTGTGGCTGAGGTGTTTTCAGACTCTTGTGCAGCTAAAGTAGATGATGTCATTAAAATAAGTGCGGCCGCGCTAATAAGTGCAGGATTACTTTTATGTTGTTTATTGATTAGTGAGGAAGTAATTCGATTAAGCTTCATGTATCTCTCCCGTTTGGGTAATTGTGTGTTGATGATGCGCTTTGGTTTACCAATTTTTCAGCGTTTTACTTTTTTTGGTAATGCGTAAAGTGTGGTTAAAATTAGTCCAATTAAGTTTTAATTTCAAGCTTTGTTTACCAGTAATGTGAATTTGGTATTACAATTTTGGTTTCTTTTTGTTTAATATTTAACAAATTTAACAAGTTATGTTTTTAATTTATTTTGTAATCGCAGTTAAAAAGTTTAATTTAATGTTGGTATATAGGTTTGTTATTGCTATTTATTAATTATAATTTTTAAAAGCAAGGTGAGTTTAACCTTACTTATTTGGGAAGATTGGGGTTTTAACCTATAAAAAATTCATTGTTTTAGATAAGAAAGTGCTGATAAGTACCAAGGCGATAAAAAGAAATTAACTTACTGAGGGTGTATGAGGCGTTTATTTAAAATAAGAAATGTAAATTACTTACTGGTAATGGCTTTGTAGTTTTTATTTTAAGTTTAAAACTTAGTTGGTTAACCAATTTGGTTGCTAATATAAATAAAATATCGACTGGTAATAATAGTATAAAATTTAAATGCAGATGTACGAGGGGTTAATCGGGGGAAGTTCTTTTTTATGCATTTGCTGAGCGTGACAATATTTAATGGCTACTTGAGGGTAAACTTTTTAAGAGCAAAATGCAGATACTTTGCTATGTATGATGTGCAATTATTTTAGTAGGTTATTATTTTAGTAAGTTATTAGCACTTAAAAAGCCCGCATTATTAATAATGCGGGCTTTTCTTAATTTTAAATTATTAACTAACAATAAATATTTAGCTATGTATGCCAGTTATAATAGTGCACCTACTTTTGTAGTTCACCTGTTGATGATTCAAGGTGAGCACGAATAAACCATTGAAATTGCTCTAGCTCAGCTAGTTGGCTGGTGATCATATCCTCAGAAACCGGATCAAGATCAGCAAGCGTATCTATGGCTTTACGATGATCGCTATTAATACCGCTATATACATTATCGAGTGCACTTAAATGCTCGGTAACGAGGGCTTTACCAATTGAGTACTCGTCCCATGTACGGCGATCAACAATTGATTTTGGCGTACCAACAGGTACTCCACCTAGCGTTGCGATGCGCTCAGCAATGGTGTCTGTCATTTCGCGTACAACCGCAACTTGTGGGTCTAGCATTTCATGCACGCCAATAAAATTAGGGCCAACTACGTTCCAGTGAATATGTTTAAGGGTAAGTTGTAAGTCAATTAGCGCAACCATACGATTGTCGAGTGTAGAGATAGTTTTTTCTGCTGAATCGTTACTCATACCTGGAGCGGTAAATTTAGCTGTTTTGTTACTATTACTCATAATTTCTCCTACTTAATTATTTTGCCCATTAATTACTATATGAACATACTTTACTTTATTTAAAGCAATCACCATGCCGAGAAGGGATTTTAAATAAAGTTGTTTATATACAATCAGATAGGGTTTTCAATATGAGGGGAAGAATGATGTTAAATATTACATATTTGAAAACTATGCACTTTTTTGTAAATTATGCACAGTGTAATAAATATAATAGCTAAAGGGCTTAGCTATTATATTTAATACTAAGCCCTAAAACTAAGCCCGCAAAGTATTGTTTATTAATTTGACGAGTTATTCAATCCGCAGTGCCATACAGTCACTATTGCCATTAATAATCATGCTTTTATCGACTCGCACACCCGCACCAGAATATTTTCCTGCTGTGGTAAAACTGCATATTTGTACAAAGTAATCGTCTACTTTTGGTAGCGCAAATAATTGCTGATATATTTGCTCTTGGGATGCAAAGTGTCCGGCGGTTTCCTCAATGGTTTGTTGTTGCTGATCGACTAGTTGAATATTTGCTCCGCAGCGGCCAACAATGGGTTTTACTACATAGCCGGTTTGTAATAATTCATCACTGAGCTCAAACGCGGTATTGAGCAAATATTTATGATTAGGAAATAAACTCCACAGCACCGGTAAGATTGCTTTATTACTGGGGATCAGTGTCCATAGTGGTTCAAAAACCATGACATTTTTACGCAATAATACATCAGCCAACCGCGGGGTTTCTCCTGCTTGCCATTGCGGCTCAAAATTATGATTTTGAGCTTGATCAGCCTCGCATTCTTCACGAATTTGCTCAAGTGCAGTTTCCCACGACCAGGTTTTCCATACATAATTAAGTTTATTGCCATCGGCATCAATAATATTGCCAAAGGCATCCCAAGACAGAGTATTTAAACCAATAATAATTTTGCACTCAAAACCTGCTGCCGCAATTGTTTCTTTCATAAATAAAGCGTGGTAATGCTCTTCTGGCTCGTCATCTTGAAGAATATGAACTAAACCTTTTACTTCACTTTTTCGCCACGCTTTTACTAAGTCTTTAAATAAATCTTGGCCTGCATCAATACCCGTTTTAACCCCAAAGTGCTTTGCCCATTTACCCTGAACTTTACCGCTTTCCATATAACACGAAGCGGAGTCGCAGTTGTATTCATACACTTTTAAGCCTGCGGGGGTTAGTGCAAAGTCAAAGCGACTGGTGATCAATTGATTTAAGCGGTTATCCCACGATTGACGAATTTTATTGAGTACTACTTCAGGTAAATTAAACTTTTTTAATAGCTCAGGGTGCTGTAACACATAATCGGTGGCATGCATAAATAAGCCATGCAGCTCATTAGTGGCGTGCTCAATGGCTTGTTGGGCTGTGTGTGAAATAGTAAAGTAGCTATGTTGATCCTCTGCATTGGAGGTAAGCTTGTGGCCTTGCATCATGTCTACATAGGCGGCTTCGTCATCATTAGCAATATTTAACCATGACTTTGCAGCTTGGCCTGTATCGGCAATATAATTAGATTTTATTGTAAATAAATCGGTGTTTATTTCAGTGGTAGGTTCTGCGTGTTCAATTTGATCAGTTTGGGTCATCCAGCCTAAAATAGTTGCATCGTTATAAGAGCATTCAATCCAATAGTCGCCATCTTTGGTTATTTTAGCTTTAAGCTCGCGGCACCAATTTTGACCTTGTGGCCATGTTTGATGGCCAACATTTTGCTCAGCAAGACGAATTTTATCAGGATGAACTTCTACTACAATGGCAACATGGCCGGTTTCTTCAAACTCACCACCTTCTTCCCAAATAAGTAAACTACCAACTTGAGGGTGATGCTTTGCGCCATTTTTAAATGCTTGTAAGGGAAGTCTATTTTGGCTGTTAACTTCACGTACTGAGCGTAGCTCAAAAATATCGTAAGCCATGGCTATGTCATCAAAAATATAACCATGATTGAGATACATCCAGCGCCTAGCAAATTCAACGCACTGCCATTTATAACCCATATAAATGCCATCTAAATAACTGCGATAGGCACTGCGGTTAGGGTAAATGCTTTCGTCGGCAGAGTCATAGTCAGACGAGTAAACAGCAACATTACCAGGTGCGTAACCTAATAGTTCACCAAAATCACGAGCTGGAGTGCTAGTTTTCATAACAACACGCCCTGAGGTGGACAGCAAGCACTAAAGCTCACTTTCCACCGCAAATTTTAACAGCGGTGATCCCTT
>NZ_JBEOOB010000045.1:0-23730 GCF_040308685.1 Pseudoalteromonas sp. 20-MNA-CIBAN-0454
AAGGGATCACCGCTGTTAAAATTTGCGGTGGAAAGTGAGCTTTAGTGCTTGCTGTCCACCTCAGGGCGTGTTGTTAGATAGGCAATAACTTGCAGAGTTTTACCTAATCCCATGTCGTCTGCTAAAATTCCGCCAAGCTGATGGCGTTTTAAAAAGTTTAACCACGCAACGCCTTGCTGCTGATACTCGCGCAATACAACTGAGTCATTTAACCCTTGTATAAGCGTAGTGGGGCGCGACTGGTCATTACTATTTAGCTCTTCTAAATAACGTGACAATGACTCGTCGTGTAGTTCAACATTTATAGCAGTATGACTTACCAGTTCAGGCAAGTATGAAAGCGGAATATTAAATTCATCTCTGGTTTTTATAAATTCAAATCGTTGTTTAAACTCATTTAACAAATGCAACGCTGCTTTATTTATAGCGCCAAACTCACGACCTATTGGGTAGTAATAAAACAACTCACTTTGACGATTTAACGATTCATAATGAGCATCTGTTTGATTAAATAATAATGTAGCTTTAGCATCGTTTAATATAATTTTGCACTGCATTTGATGCCCCGCAGTACGGTGTACATGCAAAGCTACTTGGCTTTGTGGGTTAACAGCATTTACTTTACTAACCGATACTTTCCAGCCTCGTTGAACAAAGCTAGGAAACACCTCATACACTAACCAGTGTAAGTGAATTGGCGATTGTTTATTAAAAATAAACTCACTTTGTAAACCCCCTTTACAAAAATCGAAACCTAAGTTTATTAGCTCGTTTTTTACGGTGTTTTCAAAAGCACTATTTACTAGGGTTTCTGGCGCTGTGCCTGCCAAATAATTTTTATTTTTATATTTAAACAATAACGAAAGCGTTAATCCTTCCGCCGACATTGTTACTTTTAAAACCGCA
The DNA here is from genome assembly GCF_040308685.1 of Pseudoalteromonas sp. 20-MNA-CIBAN-0454. Lineage (NCBI taxonomy): Bacteria > Pseudomonadati > Pseudomonadota > Gammaproteobacteria > Alteromonadales > Pseudoalteromonadaceae > Pseudoalteromonas > Pseudoalteromonas sp. 20-MNA-CIBAN-0454. The sequence goes on from NZ_JBEOOB010000045.1 coordinate 907, forward strand.
TTACTAGAGAGTTTTGAAGTATTGTTTTTTTCATTAGTGGGGTGCGGAATAACACCTGAGCCAAAGTTATCGGCGAGTTGTTTATAAATACGGTCAAAATTAGTGTCGTGTAATGCTGGAATTGTTTGTAAATGAGCAATTTCGTCTGCACTTAAAGGGGTGCGAATGCGTCCTACTTTATAAGTATCGAGATCTAAATAAGTAGGTGGCGTTGTTTTAATTAGTGTCCAATTTTTGCTGTTTTCTAAATTAACTTTTAATTGGGTTAGATCTTTTACTTGCTGCCAACTAAAGCTTAACGCTTGCCCTGTTTGCGCTTTAATTGATACGCGTGATCGTTGTAAAAACAATCTTTCAGTTGCTATAAGCTGTTGCAGTGCGTTAAAACCCCATTGCCCTTTAAGCTCAATATTACCTACTGCATTTTGTGAACGTATCCAGCTAAATAATCTAAAGTCGCTTTCTAATAAATCGCTAGGAGTTACAAAGCTGTTTAGCTGTTGCTCGGTAAGGTTACGGCCTAAGGCATAGCTTTGATTTTCATCGTAATTAGCTATTTTGGGCGTTAAAAACACTTTATTATTTTCTACATCTAATACAAATAAAAGCACTTGTGAAGGCGGTTGTTCGGTACTGTTTTTAAGTGCTCCGAGTTCAGTAAACCAATCATTAATAAAGTAGTCTTCGCCGTACTCACCCGAGTGTTCTATTTTAAGTTTGAGCAAAATAGCAGCTAAGTGACGGCATTTTGTTTTAACGTTACAGGTACAGTGAGTATCTACCGAATAACCAGTAGGTACTTTACTGATCTCAATACGTTGATTAAACGAAATACCTTTGTCGCCACGTACTGTTGAATCCACAACTGAAAAATCGCTATTATGCTCTAACCAGCTAATTTGGCCGTTTTTATAATACGCTTTACCTTTAGCCAATACGGCGGGCTTGAACAATTTTTTAATGAAGCGTTCAGAAAGAGGAAACTGGGTAGCCTGCTCATTTTTAATTTCTTCAAAAATAGCCATTAGATCAGTTTTAGATAAGTTAGCAGACATGTCACTCAAAGTATTAAATTTTAAAAACAATTTTTTTAGTATATGCCTTATATGCTCTGAGCTAAAGCAATATTAACGTTAAATAAACTGGTTGGAGCTGAGCGCTTAGTAAAAAATTGCTTTATAGCTAAATAATGCGCTAATTATTATTTATTTAAAATAAAACACACAGCTAACTCACAAGTTAAAAACAATTTACTAACACAAGGAGGGGGTTTACAGATCAGCTTTATACTAACAAAGCGCAAAACAGGTAGGATCTAAGATAAAAAGGTAATTTAGTTAGTAAAAAGCTGATCTAAAATAGGCAAGTAACTCTTTTATGCTTAAATTTTGCTATATGGGATCAGTTTTTTACTAACTTAAAGGGTGTACAGATCAATATTTAACTAAGCTAACACCCTTGTAGATCATTATTTTACTAACTAGTTAAATGCAGCTAATAGCTTAGTAAGTTGTTCTAAGCGCTTGTCTGTCATAACTTTATTGCTTATTTTTACTGAAACATCACCATTTTTTAAACTGCGCTGTACTGAAACAAAGTTACTCTCAAGCACAACTTCACGTTTAACGGCTATTTGTGGCTCGGTAGTTAAATACTTAGTAATGGCCATTGCACGCTTGTCATCGCTTGCTGCTGCGTTTATGTCTTCATGGTTAGCAATGTCAGCAACTAGCAAGTTAAAGGCTGCTTGGTCGCGCTCCTTTGCGCTAATCAGCTTTTTAGCCACTTCACGGCCAACATGATTAGCTGTAGGGTAAAGTGCAACAACATCTGCAGGGATTTGCTCGAATGCTTTTATTGCATCGGCAACCGCGGTATGCGATACGCCTTCAATAACTGCAATTTCACGGTAAGAGCCTTTTTTACCTTGCTCAATTAATTCATTTTTAGTGTTTTGATAAGCTTGTCCAAGTTCCCACAAGCTAGGTGCTATGTATTGATCAGACGAAACAGCTAAAATTTTTGCATCTTGATCTGTAAAGTCGCTAGAGCTCAACACTAAATAATCGGCATTACCCAAAATGCAGGCTTTACGGCGGCGTGATCCCGCGAGTACTAAGCTTGTATCGCCTTGATCCCAAAGAAGTGCAGGGTGTTGATTACGGCCATCTTCTTTTATTGCCGGTAGAATATCGGATACCGACTTTTCATTTAACAGCGACTGTACACGGCGGTTTTTGCCATATACCTGGGTTGTTGACTCAATGTCACTATGGGAAATTACTTTACAAACTAGGGTAATTTCTCTGCTAGGATCGCTTGGCGCTGGCATGCGAATTACATCGCCTGCATTTGCTTGCTCTAATAAAGCATCAAGACTACTACTACCAACCGCTGTTGCAAAAGGGTCTAAGCGGGTGTCATTTTTACGTTTTTTAGCCATTTTTGTTTAACATCCTTACTTAGGGGTATTTAGTTTTGATTGTGTAGATTGCCAGTTAGAGCGGATCAGCATTTCGAGCTCATCAACTACATCTTTTATATTTTCTTGGGCACGCATTAACGATTCGCGACTCGCTAAACTATCTGATGCTTTTTGATCAAAAATAGTGTTAAACGAAGACGAACTCGCTGTAATTGCTGAGCTATGATTAATTGGGTAACTCATTACTTGGCGACCAAAGGCACTACGAACATCTTTAACGATATCGCGTTGCGAGTGGTTACCTTTTACATAGTTAGTTACTAAAAACTGCATAAAGTCCCATCCTTCATGGCCTAGGGCTGCAACTGTATGATAAATCTCACCTAAACGTTTTAAATATTTATTATTTGCATCAAAGTCTACTGCTTCTGGATGAACCGGTATTAGCATTGCTGTAGATGCCATTAACGCATTATAAAACATAAAGTTAAGTGTTGGAGCTGTGTCGATTAATAACACATCAAACTCGTCTTTTACTGGGTCAATTACTTTTTCAAGTAACTTATGATAATGACGGGTTTGTTCATAATTTGAGGTGTCTTTGAGTAAAGTAGCTGTTTCATGTTCAAAATAAAAATCATCCATACCAGATGGTAAAACACGAATATTTGGAATATGTGTAGGTAAAAATGAGCTTGATACAAATTCAGGCCACGTTTCACCTTCGTCTAATTCAATACAATCACGCATTAAATCGCCAACGGTGATTGGATCGGGCTCTGCCGATGGAAAAAAGCTAGATGATGAACCTTGAGGATCTAAATCAATAATACCAATACGGTAGCGTTTTATATTAGTAGTTGCCAGTGCTGCTGCAATATTAACCATACTAGTTGTTTTACCACAACCGCCTTTTAGGGAGTTAATTACAATAACTTGCAGTTTGTCATCACCAGTACGGTGATCGGGCTGAATATCCATAATATCGGCCATAGCAAAAATATTTACCAAAGTGTAAGCGTAATGACCATTTGCACCACGTTTGATATTTAAATTATCAAAATCACCATTGTCGTGACGTCTTTTTAAGGTACGATTGTTACAACCAAGCAGATCGGCAGCTGCTTTTTGCGTATAAGTTCTTAATTCTTTTTCTTCAGATTTAAGATGAGCGCGATAATGTTGTATACGTCCTTCTAGAGACTTTTCGGCAACTTCAGCTGTTGCTTTCAAAAGCCGGTAGGTACTTAGCGCATTATTATTGATAGACATACTTAATTCCTCAAAGTTAGGCTGTTAGTATAATGTCCATTCAATTTGCTGTAAACAACTATTTATAGTGACATGTGTTTTATAAACAAGACATCTAATAATATTTTTACATGCTTAATATCTCTTAGTATAAATAGAGAGGTTAAGTATGGTTAAGTATATAAGGTATTAAAGGATAGAAGCTTAAATAAAGATCATAAACACATGATTTATATGAATAATAATAAAATAAGCAGATCAGCTTTATACTTGGTTAAGATCAGATCTTTATCTACTAGCAGATCAGCTTTTTACTAAGCTGAAAATTAAAACAATAGTTACGCACAGGTTAATCATTAAGTTGTGCACAAAAAAGGTCTGTTAGATCAGTTTTATACTAAGTAAATTATAAAGTTATACACCGACTCTGTAGTAAAAGAAGGCTTTTAATTAGTATAGATCTGATCTGTAGTAGGTACAGATCAGATCTATGCTAACTCAATATGTGCTTATCCACAGGGCTTTTAGTTTTTTAGTTAATTTGTCGTGTTAAATATTAAAAATTTAGCTTTGTAATGGACAAAAATCTCACTGAGTTAGTAAAAATGAGATTTGTAACTGCCTAGTTAGTAAAATAATGATCTGAAATTGAGTTAATTAGCATCCGCTTAGTATAATAGTGATCCGAAGGTTTTATTTTAGCTCAGATCACTTTTATACTAACTTAAACATTTAACTTTTTTGTCTTTATGTGTTGTTATTAGCTGTCGCAATAAAAATGGAAATAACAACAATGAGCCGAAAGGTCAACATCTCGGTAGATAACTTGCCCGATACACTAAGGGGCCAAATTCACGGGGTGGAAAGTGCAATTGATAATGAAAGCTTAGCGCTGTTTACAGATAATAAAGATGTGCGGATTTCGATAGAAAATGCAGCTCATGGATTACGTGCTTATTCGAATACTTTTAACCATTATGATTTATGGGGACGCTTTGTCCGTTCGGGGCATAAAAAATTACCATTAGAAGAAGCACCTAAAAAAACAATAATTACACGCAAAATATCTGAAAAAATAGATGGTATTTTGTACGACGGTGAATTAAAAATAACGCCGGCGGTTGTTAGCACACGCAAAGATGGTGAAGACGTAGAATATTTGGTTTGGCCATCAGATCGAGAAGAAAAAGTAGAACGTGCGCTGATCCGTTTAGCTTCTAAAGGTAAAATAGTAAAAATAAATTTTAAGTCCGGTATTCAATATGCTGTTGTTTTTTCAATGAACGAATTAGCACAAGAGCTGAAAACCGTTGGCCAATCTATGCCATATCCACAAATTAAAGAATCACTTGAAGCATTACAAGGCTCGAAACTTTCGTTTAAATATTCAGCAACAGACACCAAAAATACAAATATTGATGATTCATTTTACGAATCGAACATGAACTTTTTATCGTCACTGCATTTTAGTGGAAAAAAAGGTCAAGGCGGGAATGTTAAATGTGTTGCGTGTTTAAATGCATTTGTGCATAACATGATTGATAACCTTGAATATAAAGGATATTACTTTAACAGCGCCCAAGAATTAAAACGCGGATTGTCGCGTTGGATGATGCTGCGCTTATATCATCTTTGGCGTTATGCAGCGCCGGGTAAAACATACCATTTTAGATTACTGTCTATTATGGAAAAGTACGGCTCAATTTATTCAACGGATAATATTACCGAAAATAAATTAAAAGCGCTGCGTCGTGATATGACCACAACAATGAAAGATCTGATCGAAAAAGGGGCTATCTCTGAGTACAGTATTACCAATGTTAAAGACGACAAAACCGGTAATATTATTGACTACACTTACGAAATGCATCCATCAGACCAATTTTGTGATGAGATACTTACTCTGAATAAACACAATAAACGTATTGAAATACAAGGCGGTAAGCGTATTGTTGAAAATGCTGTGCTTATTGATGAAGACAAACTTGTTGAAATAGTAGATAAGTAATTTTTATTACAGAGTCCAATAATAACAAAGGTCACCTAGCGTGACCTTTTTAACATAATCACTTTTCTACTTGTTCTAAATAAAGTCGATCTACTAAAAAATCATAGTCACGTTTTCGTGGATGACTTAATGGTTTTTCGTAATTTGGTAATATCCCAAGCTTTACGTCTGGTTCTGGGTTTATTAAAATAAAAGGTAGCGCCGCACTGACGTGATAACGGTTTTGCGCGGTATAACGCACATTTACCTGAGGGCTAACTCGAGTAGGGCGCCTAATTCTAAGTTTTTCTTTTTCACCTAAACTTGCTACCCGTAATTGCTCTTGTGCTACTAGCGCCTGCCATTTTTGCTGGTCGATCATTCTGGGGTTTCTATAACTAGCTGACTTTTGTAACATTTCGAGGGCCATTTTTTTGGTCAGTGTTTTAGTTGCATGTTTGTGCATCCAGGTAAATCGTACTGAAAAAGGCGATTCATGTTCACTATGAATTTTTCGATAAGCAGCCAAAGTAATTAAGTTGGGTACTGCATTATGCACCGCTTCAAAACGAGCATCGTTGTTATCAATAGCTAAAATACACTCTTTAAACGCTGCTTTTGCCTTATTTACTTGAGCAATTCGATTAATTAGTGCTTGTTTGTCAGCATTTTTTATAACTAATAGGCCAGGATGACGCTTTAAAACTCGGCTACTTAGCCCTTGTTTTTTATAAATGTCAGTAAAGGAATTTAATATAGCTTTATGTGCTAGTTCGCCTGATATTTTAGTAACTTTAATCGATTCGGCCACTTTATCTTCATCAACAGTGCTTATATCAGGAAGTTGATAATATTCGGCTTTTGTATATTCACATAGATTAAGCTCTTCTATTAGCCTTAATGTTAGTTCGCTCATTAAATCAAACTGACTTCTTATTTGTACTTTAGTTACCATGCAACCTCCAAAGAACACATCTTACCTAACTAATTATCACACATAACCTTATCTTTGTTTAGCAAATAATTCTACTTTACTCGGGGCTAAGTTTATCTAATATCTAGTTTTAGTATGATGTGTTCTTTGCAGCTTTGGTTAATTTTAAAATCTCGTGCTTATGCATTGAGTAGCTTAACTCTTAATAATAATTCCCCAATACTTACATTTGTATACCGTTATAGGTTACAGCTAATAACGGCCTACTAGCTTCTGAGTGCAATTTAACTTTAGCCATGATTTGTAGTGAGGCTTTAAAATGAGGTTGATATAATTAACCGGCTCATACTTTGGGATACTTAAAATGTTTAGCTTGTGAGAACTGAATATACATTTATTAGTACCGGGCAGGGCAAACCATTTTGAGTTCCCTGTAGCTTAACTAATTAAGCAGCTAGTTAGTGGTGTTAATTAGTGCCGATCCAAACGTTCATACAAAGAGTAACTTAATACATTGCAGATATAAGCTTTACGTATTGTAGTATGCCTGGGTGAAATACAATACGTTGTCATGTCTATTTACACTACAGCATAAGATCTGCAAAGCGTAAAACTTATACATATTAAAATAAGTTTTAACCTCAGTAATAACTGCCACTATTCACATTTTTATAAAAACTTAGTACTGAGCCCAAATAAGTCTTTGTATTTTAACCTTAACCAAGGAGAGCTTTAGCCTAATAAACCCACTGTTTATAAACATCTAGTATATGTTGCGGTGGCAAATAAAATTCGCCCTAGCATGTATTTTTAAAAGTGCATAGTTATTGGTCAATTATTGTTTATATTAACTGTAAAGTTAAGAATACACATGGTGCAATTTAAGTATGATGTGTTCCCTGCTCAACCTGTTATAATAATTAACTCAGATTGAATGTAGGTCAACAACTAAAAAGTAACCATGATTAATCTTAACTTTATGTTTTTAATCAGTTATATTCTTTCTATTTATCATTTTATATTTGCGCTAAGGGCCCAACATATATGGCTAAATATATTAATTACCTAACCCATAACTAAATAATTAGTAAATAGTGAATTTAGTCCTTGAACAAACAGCCCTGCATACGTTAATTTCGTTGTATCAGGTAAATAGGAATGAGGAATGAATATGCAAACGTGGAACCCAAATAGCTGGAGAGAACTGCCAATATTGCAGCAGCCAAACTACCCAGATCAAGAATCACTTAAATCAGTAGAAGCGCAATTAAAGAGTGCTCCGCCTTTAGTATTCGCTGAAGAGACCAGAAGTTTATTTAAGCAGCTAGAAGATGTATGCGAAGGGCGCGCTTTTTTACTACAAGGTGGTGATTGTGCTGAGTCGTTTAGTGACTTTAATGCCGCTAACATTCGCGATACTTTTAAAACAATTTTACAAATGGCCGTGGTATTAACTTACGGCGGTAAATGCCCAGTAGTTAAAATAGCGCGTATGGCAGGGCAGTATGCAAAACCACGTTCAGCAGATTTAGAAACGATTGATGGCGTATCACTACCGTCATACCGTGGCGACATTGTTAACAATTTTGAGTTTACCGAACAAGCGCGTATTCCAGATCCACAACGCTTAATGACGGCGTATCATCACAGTGCCGCTACGTTAAACTTACTGCGTGCGTTTGCTCAAGGTGGCCTTGCTGACTTACATCAAGTAAACCGTTGGAATATGGGCTTTGTTGCAGCCAATCCACAAAAAGAAAAGTACCAACAGCTTGCTGATAAAATTCAAGACGCGCTTGAGTTTATGGAAGTGTGTGGTATTAATTCTACTATTGCACCAAGCTTAAAAGAAACCGATTTATACACCTCTCACGAGGCGCTATTACTAGGCTACGAAGAAGCACTAACTCGCCGCGACCATTTATCTGGCGATTGGTACGATTGTTCTGCGCACTTTGTATGGATTGGCGAGCGTACGCGTCAACTAGACCACGCGCACATTGAATTTTTTAAAGGAATTAAAAACCCAATTGGGGTTAAAGTTGGTCCAGGTATGGACCCAGATGATTTAATACGTTTAATTGATGCATTAAATCCAGATAACATTCCAGGTCGATTAACATTAATTACCCGTATGGGCGCAGATATACTCCCTGAAAAACTGCCGGCATTGGTACGCAAAGTACAACAAGAAGGCCGTAAAGTAATTTGGAGTTCTGATCCAATGCACGGTAACACCGAAAAAGCGAGTTCAGGATATAAAACACGTAGCTTTGATAACATCATGCGTGAGATCAGCCAGTTTTTTGCAGTGCATAAAGCCGAGGGCAGCTATGCAGGCGGCGTGCATTTAGAAATGACAGGCCAACATGTTACTGAGTGTACTGGCGGTGCGTACGGACTGTCTGACGACGATTTAGCACAGCGCTATAAAACCCAGTGCGACCCACGTTTAAATGCCGATCAAGTATTAGAGTTAGGCTTTTTAGTTGCCGATTTATTAAAAGACGCACGTAAATAAATAAAATAACTACCCTAAATACAAACGCCGCTAATTAAGCGGCGTTTTTTATACTTTTTAGTTAAGTTAACCGCTAAGTAAGTTAGTACTTACGGCGCTCAAGATCGGTATCAGATATAATCTTCGCTGATATTTCTTCAACTGAGTGATGAGTAGAGTTTAAAAATGGAATTCTATTACGCTTATACAGCATTTCTACTTCGCGCACTTCTATACGACATTGACGAATAGAAGCGTATTTAGAATTAGCCATACGCCTATCTCTAATGGCAGCAAGGCGCTCAGGATCAATAGTTAAGCCAAATAATTTATGTTTAAAAGGTATTAAGCATTTAGGCAGGCCTTCAGTTTCAAGGTCGTCTTCGGTGATTGGGTAGTTAGCGGCTTTAATACCATATTGTAGTGCTAAATATAAACTCGTTGGGGTTTTACCACTGCGGCTCACACCGATTAAAATAATATCGGCCTCTCCATAGTTTTTAATATTACCGCCATCATCATTCATCAGCGCGTAGTTAACCGCATCAATTCTAAAATCATAGCTTTTTTCATGAATAGAGTGAGTGCGATGAATTTTTGGTACTGGCGCCACATTTAGTTCTTTTTCTATTTTTTCGCTATAGGTTGTCAAAAAGTCATAACACACTGCATTAGCAGAGCTAATAATTTCAGTTAAGTTGTAATTTACAAAGGTAAAAAATATTAAAGGCTTTTCACCGTCTCTTTTAGCCGTTGCATTAATTAACTCTTTAATTTGATGCGCTTTCTCTTCTGTTTCTACAAAGGGAATGGTTTTATGATTAAATTCAACAGGGAACAGTGACAAAGTAGCATGGCCAAAAACCTCAGAAGTAATTGCTGTGCCATCTGAAATATAAAAAGCAGTTCTCATAAATCCTCTTTTTTATTACTTTTAATTTTAAAATTAAGTTTCTCACGGTTTACGTGAGGACTGTTGCCAGTGTAGAATGGGTGTGACCTTTATAAAAGGTTTTCTTTCTTAACTCTCACAGTTATATCGATTGTATTAAGTAAATAGTCAATTATAGCGATAGGAAGCGCTTTATTAGCAACATAAAAATTAACAGGTAGTTGTTCTACATGAAAATTTTTAACTTGTTAATAGAATGTCTAACTCGCTAAAATGATTAAATGTTAATTAGTTGGTATTTAGTACTACAATTTGTTTTTTTGGAGAAAGATCCGTGCAAGAATACGTTCTCTGGTATCAAGAGCTTGGTATGCAAGATGTTCCTCGTGTTGGCGGTAAAAACGCTTCACTTGGCGAAATGATTTCAAACCTAGCAAACGCAGGTGTACAAGTGCCGGGTGGTTTTGCAACTACCGCTGATGCTTTTAATGAGTTTTTAGATCAATCAGGACTCACCGCAAAAATTCACGATATTCTAGATACACTTGATGTTGAAGATGTGAATACACTCGCTAAAGTCGGTGCCGATATCCGCCAATGGATAATCGATACACCATTCCAACCTAATCTAGATAAAGCCATTCGCGAAGCATACAGCCAACTCCACGGCGACACAGCAGCCGATGTTTCATTTGCAGTACGTTCATCAGCTACTGCTGAAGACATGCCAGACGCATCATTCGCAGGCCAGCAAGAAACTTTCCTAAACGTTGTTGGTATCGACTCAGTAATGGTCGCTATTAAACACGTATTTGCTTCATTATTTAACGACCGCGCTATCTCTTACCGTGTTCATCAAGGGTACGATCACCGTGGTGTTGCACTGTCTGCTGGTATACAACGCATGGTTCGTTCAGATAAGTCAGCATCTGGCGTTATGTTTAGTATTGATACCGAGTCTGGTTTTGAAGATGTTGTATTTATCACATCAAGCTACGGGCTAGGAGAAATGGTTGTACAGGGCGCAGTAAACCCTGATGAATTTTATGTTCATAAACCAACATTACTTAAAAACAAACCTTCAGTAGTACGTCGTAACATTGGCTCTAAAGCCATTCAAATGATTTACTCAGAAGACAAAGCACATGGTAAGCAAGTAGACATCGTTGATGTTGCCCCTGAGCTTTCAAATAAATTTTCGATTACAGATGAAGAAGTGCAAGAACTTGCCAAGCAAGCTGTAATCATCGAAAAACATTACGGTCGTCCAATGGACATCGAATGGGCAAAAGACGGTAACGACGGCAAACTATATATAGTTCAAGCTCGTCCAGAAACGGTTCGCTCAAACGAAGATGCCAACGTAATGGAACGTTTTCAATTAAATGGCACCAGCAAGGTTGTTGTTGAAGGCCGTGCAATTGGTCATAAAATTGGTAGCGGTGTTGTTCGTGTTCTTAACTCAATCAAAGAGATGGATCAGGTTCAAGTAGGCGACATTTTAGTTACCGACATGACCGACCCAGATTGGGAACCAATCATGAAACGTGCAGCAGCGATTGTTACAAATCGTGGTGGCCGTACTTGTCATGCTGCAATTATTGCACGTGAACTTGGTATTCCAGCCGTTGTTGGTTGTGGTAACGCAACTGATTTAATTACAGCTGGTCAAGAAGTTACCGTATCATGTGCCGAAGGCGATACAGGTTTCATCTATGAAGGTATTTTAGACTTTGAAGTACTTACTTCACGTGTTGACGAAATGCCTGAGCTACCAATTAAAGTAATGATGAACGTAGGTAATCCAGATCGTGCATTCGATTTTGCTCGTTTACCACATTCAGGTGTTGGCCTAGCCCGTGTTGAATTTATTATCAACCGTATGATTGGCGTTCACCCTAAAGCACTACTTAATTTTGATGCACAAACTGATGCATTAAAAGCAGAGATAACCGACATGATGGCCGGTTATGAATCTCCAGTAGAGTTTTATATCTCTAAATTGGTTGAAGGTATTTCTACTCTGGCGTGTGCATTTGCACCAGAGCGTGTAATTGTTCGCATGTCTGATTTTAAATCAAACGAGTACGCAAACTTAGTTGGCGGCCAACAATACGAACCGGAAGAAGAAAACCCTATGATAGGTTTTCGTGGCGCCGCTCGTTATGTGTCAGAAGCTTTCCGCGACTGTTTTGCTCTAGAGTGTGAAGCAATTAAACGCGTAAGAAACGGCATGGACATGACCAATATCGAAATCATGATCCCATTCGTACGTACCGTTGAAGAAGGTAAACGTGTTATTGAACTACTTGAAGAGCATGGCCTTAAACGTGGCGATAATGGTCTAAAAGTAATTATGATGTGTGAACTGCCTTCAAACGCACTATTAGCTGAAGAGTTTTTAGAGCATTTTGATGGTTTTTCTATCGGTTCAAACGACTTAACTCAGCTAACGCTTGGTTTAGATCGTGACTCAGGTTTAATCGCACATCTATTTGATGAACGCGACCCTGCAATCAAAAAGCTACTTTCTATGGCAATTAAAACAGCTAAAGAAAAAGGCAAGTATGTAGGTATTTGTGGTCAAGGTCCTTCTGATCATGAAGACTTTGCAGCATGGTTAGTAGAGCAGGGTATCGACTCTGTTTCATTAAATCCAGATACAGTACTAGAAACATGGTTATACTTAGCTGAAAAACTAGCTAAATAATTACTTTGTTTAATAAAAATGCCAGCTTTTGCTGGCATTTTTGTTTGTGTAATTTAAAATAAAGTTTTAACGAGCTAATTTTTTATCTAAATATCTGCACGATTTAGTTAACGCTTTTTGACAAAGCCCCAAATAATGCCTTGCTTTTGGGTAGTCAAAAGAAAAACACAATAACCCTGCCATAAAAAATATTAACGATGGTCCAGGTACAATCGCAAAAAATAAACCCAGTAACATGCACAATACACCGGCTAAAAGTAATAGTATTTTTTTCATAGTTAAAGCCCCCTAGTAACTGTTAACTTGAGTATAATTGCAGTGCGAATAAAATCGATTAAAAGAGTGTTACAAACTGTAAAATCTTCAATTTCTATTACCCCGCAGCATGATATAATTAATCAAATGCCTTAAAATATCGCCGTCATGATAGCAACTATTACACAGCAAGATGCCGCGACAGAAGTTGTCGCAAATTACTTAAGTACCATTAAAAATCAAGGGTTTACTGGAGACACTGACGCAAGTTATGCAACCCGCATAACAGCTTCAACCGATAACAGTATTTACCAAGAGCTACCGCAAGGTGTTATCTTTCCTAAAACCGAAAAAGATATTCAACTTGCGTTGCAAACAGCATCTCGCGACCCCTTTTTATCGTTAACATTTGGTCCGCGCGGCGGCGGCACTGGGACTAACGGGCAATCATTAACCCCTGGAATTATTGTCGATTTATCACGATACATGCGTGAAATACTCGAAATAAACACACAAGAAGGCTGGGTGCGTGTACAAACTGGGGTAATAAAAGATCAGCTTAATGACTTTTTAAAACCTTATGGGTTTTTCTTTTCACCCGACTTATCTACCAGTAATAGAGCAACCATTGGCGGTATGATCAGCACTGATGCTTCGGGTCAAGGCTCGCTAGTTTACGGTAAAACGAGTGACCATGTTTTAGGGCTAACAACTTATTTGGTCGATGGCACACCTATGTGTACTGCAGCTATTGATACAGAGAAAGCAAAGGTAATCGCAGAGCAAGACACATTAGTTGGTCATTTATACAAAACCGTTTTAGCTATCGCACTAAATGAGCGCGAAGCTGTATTAGCTAAATTCCCTAGATTAAACCGCTTTTTAACCGGATACGACCTAGAGCATGTGCTAAGTGATGACTTACAAACTTTTGATATGAGCCGCTTAATTACCGGCTCTGAAGGATCATTAGGTATAGTTACCGAGGCTAAATTAAAGCTAACCCCCATTGCTGAATTTAAAACTTTAATTAATATTAAGTATGATAGTTTTGATTCGGCACTACGTCATTCACCATTTTTGGTAGCTGCGAGAGCAACCTCAGTTGAAACTGTCGATAGCAAAGTTTTAAACTTAGCCCGCCAAGATATTATTTGGCATTCAGTATCGGACTTAATAACCGACATTCCTAATAAAGATATGCAAGGGCTCAACATGGTTGAGTTTAATGCTGCATCACCAGAGGATATAAAAGACAAAGTAGACACTTTGTGCAAACTATTAGATCAGTGCGTGGCACAGCAAACTAATGGTGTTATTGGTTACCAGCTAACCAGTAATAAAAGTGATATTTTAAAAATTTACGCCATGCGTAAAAAGTCAGTCGGGCTTTTAGGTAATGTAAAAGGCAGTCAGAAACCACTCGCCTTTGCAGAAGACACCGCGGTACCACCAGAAAACTTAGCTGATTATATAGTAGAGTTTCGAGCATTACTCGACAGCCATAATTTACAATATGGAATGTTTGGCCATGTTGACGCTGGCGTTTTACATGTTAGGCCTGCGCTCGATATGTGCGACCCAGAACAAGAAAAACTATTGCGTGTTATTTCAGATGAAGTGGTAAAACTCACCGCTAAATACGGTGGTTTAATGTGGGGCGAACACGGTAAAGGGTATCGTAGCGAATATGGCCCAGCGTTTTTTGGCGACCATTTATTTACTCAGTTACGTAAAATAAAAACTGCATTTGATCCAAATAACCGAATAAACCCGGGTAAAATATGTACACCTATCGATAGTGAAGACTCACTAGTAAGTGTTGATGGACAAAAACGTTCATGGTTCGATAAACAAATATCTATTGATGTAAAAACAAGTTTTAATAATGCCATGACTTGTAACGGTAACGGAATATGCTTTAACTACGATGAAAACTCACCAATGTGTCCGTCGTATAAAGTAACCGGCGATCGCCGACATTCACCTAAAGGCCGCGCAAGTTTAATGCGCGAATGGTTGCGCCTGCAAGAAGCAAAAAATGTAGATTTACTTGAGGTCGAAAAGCAACTTAATAAAGGCGAAGTAATTACCTGGTGGGAACGTTTTGTTCACAGCCGTGAAAAAAACAAAGGCATTTACGACTTTTCTCACGAAGTTAAAGCTTCGATGGACGAGTGCTTAGCCTGTAAAGCATGTACTACTGCTTGCCCAATTAAAGTAGATGTACCTACTTTTCGTTCGCGTTTTTTAAATTATTATCATAGTTACTACGCACGTCCACTCAAAGATTACCTAGTGGGTAATATAGAAGTTAGTGCGCCATTAATGGCTAAATTTGCACGTATTATTAATCCTATAGTAAGTACAGACCTAGTTAGTAACATAATTAAAAAAACCGTGGGTTATATAAATACACCACAATTAAGTATTCCCGCACTAACTAGTCGAGTAAACAAAGCTCATACTTTTAATTTTGAATTACTAAATAAATTAAGTGCTGAGCAACAAAACGAATATGTATTAATAGTACAAGACCCATTCACTAGTTTTTATGAAGCAGAATTAGTAGAGAGTTTTATTACGCTTATTACTCAGCTCGGCAAAAAGCCAATGTTATTACCTTTTAAACCCAATGGAAAACCACAACATGTAAAAGGGTTTTTGCATGAGTTTAAAGTAACAGCAAAAAACGCCGCGGAGTTTTTAAATAAACTTAACGATATTAATGCGCCACTGGTTGGTTTAGATGCTTCATTAGTTATGTGTTACCGCGATGAGTACAATACAATTTTAGAAAATAATCGTGGTGATTTCCATGTGCAACTTGCTCACGAGTGGTTACAAACTCAATCGTTTACGCAATTAAAAGCAAAACAAAATACTAATACTAATACTGAATTTACTTTATTAAGCCACTGTACCGAAACTACCGCCTTACCAAAAGCTGCGAGTGTTTGGCAAAATATTTTTACCGATATTGGATTAACATTAAAAACAACCAGTACTGGTTGTTGCGGCATGGCGGGTACTTATGGTCATGAAGCACAAAACCAAAACAACTCGCGCGCACTATACGAAATGAGTTGGAAACCTATTGTAGATAAAAATAAACCCGAGCAACTGTTATCAACAGGATTTTCTTGTCGTAGCCAAGTTAAACGATATGAAAAATTTAAACCTAAACATCCAATTGAGTTACTTGCACACCTACTTAGCAATTAAACTTTATTAGGCTGATTAAAAAATGCGTAACTTTATAAATAAAATTACGCATTTTTACTTTTTACTTTTTACTTTTTAGCAAAACTATCTGCAATTGGCTTAGTAGTTATACCATGAATAAATACACTAAATAAAATAGTGGTCATAGCAATAGTTGCAATCTGATATTTATTTTCTATTTGAGTATCAATTACCATTAACGTAAATACTATCGATGCGAGTCCTCTTGGTCCAAACCAAGCAAAAGTAAATCGCTCTTTTATATTCAGTGCAGTAAATTGCAGTGACAACATAACCGGAATTATTCTGATCAAAGTTGCACTAAGTAAAGCATAAATTATTATTTCAAAACTGAGTTTTGGTAAAACCAAATAGGCACTTACAAAACCAAATAAACACCAAATTAATAATGCTGCAAAATCGGCTATGTGCTCTGAGTCTTCAACAATTTCACAACGTATCGACTCTGGAGAATATCGGTCAAATAATAAACCTGCTACAAACACTGCAATAAAACCACTACTATGAAAATACTGTGTAATAGAAAATATCGCCATTGCAAAACCTACCAGCAAAAAAGGACTGGTTTTTTGTGCAAAATAATGGCGTTGCATAGCAAAGTTTAAAGTTGGAATAAATATCGCAACACTCGCAATCGCAATCAATAGCGCTATACCAAGTTCCCGAGTAAAAATAATCATAGTTTGTGAAGCGGTGATCCCAAGCTCTGGGTTATTAGCTAATAACAAAAAAATTAAAAATACAGGTACACATAAACCATCATTTAAACCACTTTCAGTATTTATTCCTTCACGGATATTTTCGGGCACTTGTGTACTTTCTAATAGTCCTTTACTGAGTGCTGCATCGGTTGGTGTTAAAATAATTGCTAATAATGCAGCTTGAATAAGTGTTAACTCTGCAAATAAAAATAATGCAGTGCCAATACCTAACAACAAGGTAAGGGGTAGGGCAACAAATAATAATAAACTTGGATACTGATAACTGTGTTTTAAAACGCTTAGTTTTGTTTTTGTAGCGTCGGTAAATAAAAACAAACTTAAAGTTAATTCAATTAAAGGTAATATATAAGCTCCACCATTTTTTAATTGTTCAACTTCCTCAGGTATAAACCAAGCCAGTGCTATTCCTCCAATCACAAAAAACATTGGGCCAGTGATTTCGGTTCTTTCTAATTGCCGGATTGTTAATGAATAAATCAAAAACAAACTGCCAATAAAAGTAATGACTAAATATTCCATTATATTTTCCTTTTTAAACCAGATTTTGCACGTTCTTTTATATTTGTTTGAATATAAATTTGATCTGTAGTTGCTATTTTTGCGTGTCCTAAATCTTCAGATAAATGTTTGAGTGGTCGTGTTTGTGCATCGTGTGTTGCACCTGTATGTCTAAGCCAATGTGCGGTTGCTGCTTCAAGTTGTTCAGAGTCATCTTTAAAACCATCATCAAGTAAAGATTGCTGAGCTAAATCAAAACTTTGTTGTACCAAACGTCGTATTTGCCTAACTGTCATGCCACCTTGGCCACGAATTTTATGCACCAAAGGTTCAGATTCATCAACGCGTGGTAGGGCAGGTAAACCACGATAAAGTCGGTAGCGTTTTAAATATTCAACAAAATCATCGCTTAGAGTTACATCTCGTAATTTATTACCTTTACCCATAATACGCAAAAACCAAAAGCCATCGTTGTCTTGCCAAAAATGCGACATAACGGGCGACCATTGTGGCCGCTCTGACAATTCAGAGATCCGTAAATATAATCCTTTTAAACATGCCAGAGTAAATAAATTTCTTTCTAGATCAGGTTGTTGCTCACATAAGTCGCGCGTTACCCCAAACACATATTCCCATTGTATATCGCTTAGCGTATCGGGGATCTGTATTTGCGATTGAACCACTAAATAGGGACTATTCTTTTTTACTACAGGCACAAAATTGGCAAAGGTTTTTTCTTCTAAAATAGCAAATTTATAAAATACGTTAAGTGCAGTAAACATTGCCGATAATGTTTGTTGGCTAGCAATTGATTCTTTTTGGATGAAAGGGCGCCAATTTGTATTTAAACGACGAATACCTTGATCGTCTTTATAACGCCATTGTACTGATGTTGTAGCCCAAGCTTTATCTGGTTCAACAACAAAATCTACATAACCTTCAATATCTTCGCGCTTTAAATCAAATACTGATTTTTCAGCCACTAACCATGCCCATAAATAAAAACGTTCAAGCTCACTTCTAAACCGACTATAGGTTGCTTCCGATTTGCGACCATAAACATATAAAAACTGGTATAAGAAGGTAAGATCTTGTTTTGATTCAGTTACAGTCAAGCCAACTTGCTGTATAAAGGTAGCCAGTTCTGGATATTCTGAATTTAAAGTATTATCTTCAAGATGAGCAATTTGATATCTCAATTGTTTTAACGTATCAACCAAAGCAACTAGCATAGTAATAAAATATTCAATAAAATAATAGACTTATAGATTAACCATAAAGTCCGATACTGTCTAGTATTGGACATAAATAGATTCTATTATTTTGTAATTATATACTTGCTAGTTATAAATGTTATTTAAGGAAAATTCATGAAAAGATTTATTTTGCTAAGTATGGTCGTATTTACACTCGCGCTCACAGGTTGTGCAACAACAGGCAGCGCCTCACCAAGCGAAAAACGTGCATTAGTGCATAGCATGGAATCAAATACATTAAGTAAACTTTACACGATAAAACCAGATGTTAAAAAGCAAATTGCTAACTCTGCAGGTTATGCTGTTTTTGATAATGCCAACGTCAATGTTGTTTTAGCTAGTTTTGGTGGTGGTTATGGTGTTATTAAAAATAACCTAACGGGTAAATCTACATACATGAATATGGGCGAAGCCGGTTTAGGCCTAGGTTTAGGTGTTAAAGACTTTAACGTTGTTATGGTTTTTCATAACCAAGCGGCACTAAACAGATTTATTGAACACGGTTGGGCATTTGGCGGAAACGCAGATGCAGCAGCTAAATATAAAGAAAAAGGCGGTGCATTAGTTGCCGAAGCAATAGCAGACCAAGTTACTGTGTATTCTTTGACCGAAAGCGGCCTTGCACTACAAGCAGTATTAAAAGGTACTAAGTTTTGGGTCGACTCCGAGCTTAATTAACCCCTAAATTACTCTCCTAAAAGCGAGCTGATTTGAATAATCACCCTCGCTTTCTTTTAAATATATCAATTTAACATAACATAACTTATAGGTTATCTATTATGCTGTAAATGAGAGGTTACTAGCTGATTAGCAATGGCTGTTAATTTCATAAACTTTAGAGAAATTAACCAATATTTCCCTCGTTAGCCATATAGTTCTCTCTTTATTTAGACATTAATTAAGAGTAGTCTAGCTATCTGAAAATTAATGTCTTTTAAAGTTCTTTTGATCAATCTGTAGGTAACAAATGGAAGTGAATTTAAGTAATAAGCCAAGTAATGTGATGTCAGATAACTTCTTACGTCAACGACGTAATTTGTTTATTATAAATTTATTAGTACTTTTTATGATGTTAGCAGAAGTGCAAGCAAATAAGATTACGCTGGGGGGAGTTAGCTTTGAAAAGTTTGGTAACCCAAAAGCAATATTTCTTTTCTTATGGGTTTCATGGGGCTATTTTTTCTATAGATTTATTCTTTATTTCCTCGAAGATGAATGGTCTAAGTGTAAACATAAATTTTCTGACTCCTTCCACTATTTCCTTAATAATAAATATAGAAAATTATTATTCATTAGTGGTAAAGATCTTAGATTTAATGATTTTTCATATTCTCAACTTAAGCATAATCGTTTCAGATGTTTGATTCCAATGCCTTATAATCCAATTTCTGAATCTCAAAAGAACGATGAAATTCAGTTTTATGAAAAACAGTTCATGTTTACTAAACTAAAGTTTTTTCTGAATTTTTTGTTCTTAACTACAATTTTTACTAATTACTTTCTTCCATTTTTGATTAGTCTTTTTACTTTTGTAGTTGCGTTAAAATCAGATTGGGAAGGTTCGATTATTAAACTAACCACTTTTTTTTGAATAGAATTAATAATAGTAAAATTCTGTCCAATCAAATCTCCCAACTGACAGGCTGTCAACCATGACAGCATTGTAACTAATTAATAAAAAAGGGCTTTTCGCCCTTTTCTTTAATGTTACGTACCGTAATTTATGGGCTGTAATAACTATACAATAAATAAGTATAAGATCCAGATGCCCTGTATTATACAGAGCGTCTGGATCTTAATTATAACTTTTATTAACTAAGAATAGTGTAAAGTAACGCAGCTAAAGTACCACCTATAGTCGGACCTAACACTGGAATCCATGAATAACTCCAATTACTATCTATCTTACCTTTGATCGGTAACAAAGCATGTACAATTCTAGGCCCTAAATCTCTAGCTGGATTTATTGCATATCCTGTTGTACCACCCAATGAAAGCCCAATTCCCCACACAACAAAAGCAACTGGAATTGCACCTATAGAGCCCAAACCAATTTTAGTCCCAGTACCATTGTCGATTTCAGCCGCCGAAAAATAAAATACACAAATCAATAAAACAAAAGTACCTACAATTTCACTAATTATATTTCTAAATGTATTTGGTATTGCTGGTGCTGTACAAAAGACTGCTCGTTTTAATTCTGCATCATCTGTAGCATCAAAGTGATCTTTATATATTACATAAACTAAAAAAGCTCCAATCATTGCACCAATAAATTGTGCAGCAATGTAAGCAGGGACTTCAGTCCAAGAAAATTTTTCAGCTACTGCTAAGCTAAGTGTTACAGCTGGGTTTAGATGTGCTCCACTATAAGGGCCAGCGACAACCACACCAATAAATACAGCAAGACCCCAAGCTGTAGTAACAGCCATCCACCCTCCTCCTTCACCTATTGTTTTTTTTAAAATATTATTAGCAACTACACCGCCTCCAATTAAAATTAAGAGGGCCGTTCCTAATATTTCTGCTATAAATGGTGTCATTTTATATTCCTTGCTAAAAGCTAAAATTAAATCTACCTTAATGAACATGTCTTTTTATAAGCGAATACTATCTACACTATGAAACTATTTTTGTTTAAATGTTGTAATTCAAAGTGCTTGATATCCTTAAAAGCATCTATAATGGTCACTAATAAAACTATCCTATTGAGCTTAGAGTTTATGATTGCGAGTTTGAATAACTTTACTTACATCCATAAACTCTAATCAAACAAGTTTGGTATGAATTTATATTTAAAGGTAAATTAGTAACTTATCCTTCACTTTGTACTTTTTTAACTGATTTACACCAGCCATCATAAAGCTCATCACGTTTTGTTTTGGTCATGCCAGGTTCGAATCGTCTTTCACAATTCCAATTAGTTGCCAATGACTCAAGTGATGAGAATACACCAGCCCTGAGTCCTGCAAGATAAGCTACACCTAAAGCAGTCGTTTCACTAATAGTTGAACGGTCAACCTCTGCACCTAAAACGTCTGACAAAAACTGCATAAGCCATCCATTTATGACCATACCACCATCAACTCTAAGTACCTGAGGCCTTACGCCGTCTGATTCCATAGCCTTTTGAAGATCTTTAGTTTGAAAACAAACAGACTGTAATCCTGCTGTTACTATCTCTTTAATACCCGTATCTCTAGTTAATCCAAATATAGCCCCACGAGCATTTGGATCCCAATATGGTGCACCCAAACCAGTAAATGCAGGAACCATATATATTCCATGATCTAGGGAGGTATTGATAGCGAGTAATTCTGTTTCATCTGCTTTTTCAATTAACTGTAAGCCATCTCTAAGCCATTGAATTGCTGCGCCAGCTATAAAAATACTGCCCTCTAATGCATAGGTTGGTTTGCCATTCAAACGATAGGCGACAGTACTAAGAAGTCTATTTTTAGATTGAAGAACTTGATCACCTGTATTAACCATCATAAAGCACCCTGTTCCATAGGTACTTTTAGCCATACCTGCTTGAAAGCATGTTTGGCCAAACAGTGCTGACTGTTGATCACCTGCCATACCTAAAATAGGCACTTCGTAACCTAAATATTTTTCACTCGCCATACCAAAGTCATCTGATGAATCCATTACTTCTGGTAGCATATTTAATGGAACATCAAGTAATTCAAGTAGTTCGGTATCCCATTCTTGCGTATGAATATTAAATAGCATAGTTCTCGATGCATTAGTTGCATCTGTGCGATGTTCTTTTCCGCCTGTCAACTTCCATAACAAATAAGTATCGACCGTACCAAAAATTAAATCACCATTTTCTGCTTTTTCACGAGCGCCTGGACAACTTTCTAAAATCCAATTTATTTTAGTCGCAGAAAAATACGGATCGATTAATAACCCCGTTTTTTGCATAATTAGTTCTTCTTTTCCTGCAAGCCTTAAACTATCGCATAGTTCTGTTGTACGCCTATCTTGCCAGACTATCGCATTATAAATGGGTTCACCGGTTACTTTATCCCAAACGATTGTAGTTTCGCGTTGATTAGTAATACCAATGTAAGCGCGCAATTAAACCCACATACCAATATTAATGCTACCTATGCATAATTTACTCAGCATATTAACCTGAG
>NZ_JBEOOB010000046.1:0-22953 GCF_040308685.1 Pseudoalteromonas sp. 20-MNA-CIBAN-0454
GTGATCAACAGAAGCATATTCCATGTATTAATGAGATAGGTAAATACATTAATTAATGGAACGGAGTAACTATAAGTAGTTATAATAATGCGCAAGCAGGCCCTACACTCATTGTGTGCCCTACAAGCCTAGTAAGCAATTGGGAAAAAGAAATAACCAAGTTTGCTAAAAACTTAAAAGTAACCACTATTTTTGGTGCCCAGCGTAATGAGTTATTACAAAATGTAGCGCAAGCACAATGTATATTAACTACTTATCCGCTACTTAAACGCGATATTGCGTATTATTCACCACTTTATTTTGAAAATATTATACTCGACGAAGCGCAATATATTAAAAACGATACCGCGCAGGTATCGCGTTTAGTGAAGCGCCTTAATGCCGACTTTAAGCTTTGCTTAAGTGGTACGCCAATAGAGAACAACTTATTCGAGCTTAAATCATTACTTGATTTTGCTATGCCGTCATTACTTGGCTCGCAAACGCATTTTAAAACTCACTTCCAAACGCCAATTGAGCGTGAGAGCAATGCAGAGCGAGCACAGCAACTTAAAGACTTAATTATGCCGTTTATATTACGCCGTACTAAAGCGCAAGTTGCACAAGAGTTACCGCTAAAAACAGAGTTAATTAAAGAGTTTGAATTTGAGCCAAAACAAAAAGAAATGTACAACAGTATTACTCAGGCATTAGAAGAAAAACTAACTGATCTGTTTTCTGAACAAGGTATGAAAAAAAGTAAACTCGCCTTTTTAGAAGCGCTGTTAAAATTAAGGCAAATTTGTTGTCACCCTAAATTAATAGAGCCAACAACTCAGGCTGGCAGTGCAAAACTAGAATGGCTAAGTAATCGCTTACCGCTAATGCTAAGCCTAGGTAGAAAAGTAATTATATTTAGTCAGTTTACTTCTGCGCTCGATCTTATTGCTGAACGCCTAAAAGAAATAAATATAAACTTTAGTTTACTAACCGGACAAACGCGCCAGCGCGATAAAGTGATTGATGAGTTTACCAGTGGTGCAACATCGGTGTTTTTAATTAGTTTAAAAGCCGGTGGAACGGGGCTTAATTTAACGCAAGCCGACACAGTAATTCATTACGATCCTTGGTGGAACCCAGCAGTAGAAAAACAAGCGACAGATCGTGCTTATCGTATTGGCCAAACTAATCCTGTGTTTGTGTATAAACTTATTATGGCAAATTCAATTGAAGAAAAAGTATTTAAAATGCAACAAGATAAACAAGCTCTTGTAGATGCATTATTTACCGAAAAATCAATGAGTTTTACCCAGTTTGACGAGCAACAAATGCTCTCTTTAATTAAAGATTAAAAATGTCTGTAAATATTCTGATCTTTTTTGAACTTAATTAAATATGCAGCGTCTACTATTATGCTAGCGGTTAAATTGCAGTTTAACCAAGCATTATGTTGATTTCCCATTTAGTTACTTAAATAAGTAATGATTTAGCCAGCCCACTTTAGGGCTGGCTTTTTTTATGCCTTTTTTACACGGCTGCTTTACACAAAACTTAAGTTTAATTTTTTTATACTTTTTTTGAACTTAATTAAATATGCAGCGTCTACTATTTTGCTAGCGGTTGAATTGCAGTTCAACCAAGTTTCATGTTGATCCCCCTATTTAGTTACTAAATTTAGTAATGATTAAGCCAACTCGTTTGAGTTGGCTTTTTTTTTGCAAAAAATTACTTAGTAGCCCTCTTAAACAACATATAAATAAATTTAAATTATTATTGAACTAAATACTCAACTTGCCGTCTACTATTATGCTTGTGATTACATTGCAGTTAATTCAAGTTTCATGTTGATTCCCCTATTTAGTTACTAAGTTTAGTAATGATTGAGCCAGCTCGTTTGAGTTGGCTTTTTTTTGCAAAAAATTTACTTAGTAGCCTTCTTAAACAACATATAAATAAATTTAAATTATTGTTGAACTAAATATTCAATTTGCCGTCTACTATTATGCTTGTGATGAATTGTTGTTAACGCAAGTTTCATGTTGATTTCCCTATTTGGTTACTAGTTTTAGTAATGTTAGGCCAACCTTTTATAGGTTGGCTTTTTTTATGCCTTTAATTTATATCCCGCCCCTACTGCTATCGATAGTTATTCGTTATGATGGCATGTCTCTAAATTTAATAAGTTTATTTTATGTTTTCTCAGTTATTAACTAGCATTGATTGGCTAAGTGTAGGCGTAGGCGTTACCGCAGGTGGCGTACTTTGTAGCCTAGTATCTGCATCGCTTAGTAAAAAATTAAAACAACAACTTAGTGAGCAGCAACAGCAGTTGTCGTTATTGCAAAGTCAGTTTGATAACAAAACCCTGCAATACACCCAATTAGCGGATGATCACGAACTTTTAGAGCATACCCATCAAGAGCAACGCGACCAAGCGCAGCACTTTAAAACCCGCTTTACCGAACAAGAAAAACAAAGCCAGCAATATAATCAGTTTTGGCAAAAAGCCGAAGCCGAGCTAAGTGCACTGCGCAAACAATATAGCCAACGCGATGTAGAGCTAAATAATATACGCACTACGCTTGAGCAAAAACAACAACACTTTAGCGAACAACTTGCACAAATAGAGCAAAGCAAAGAGATGCTTAAAAAAGAGTTCGAAAACTTAGCGAATCAAATTTTAGAAGAAAAGTCTCAAAAGTTTAAAGTGCTCAATCAAGAAAGCATTGAGCAACTATTAAAACCAGTGCAAGGCGAGCTAAAAGGCTTTCGCGACAAAATGGAGTCAATCCATGTTGAAGACTTAAAACAACGCGCCGCGCTTAAAACCGAGTTATTACATTTACAAGCAAAAAGCCAAGCCATAACCGAGCAAGCCGACAGGCTCAGTAACGCTCTACAAGGGCAAAAGAAAACCCAAGGCAATTGGGGCGAGTTAATGCTAGAAAACGTGCTCGACAGCGCAGGCTTACGCGCAGGCGTAGACTATAAACGCGAGGTGTCGTTTAACACCGAAGACGGCCGCTTACGCCCCGATGTAGTTGTGTATTTACCCCAAGGTCGCCATTTAGTTATTGACGCTAAAACTTCGTTAAACGCCTACACACGCTATGTTAACGCCGATAACGAGCTAGAAGCACAGCAAGCTATTAAAGAGCACGTTGAGGCTGTTAAAGCGCGTATAAACGAGCTTGCGAGTAAATCGTACGACCGTCTACCTGGGCTTAACTCGCCTGAAGTAGTGGTGATGTTTGTACCAATAGAGTCAGCCTTTGTTGAAGCGCTTAAATACCAAAGTGATATTTACCAGCAAGCAATCGAAAAAAATATTCTAGTGGCAACCCCCACTACCTTACTCACTAGTTTAAATATAGTTAAACAGCTATGGCGCTTTGAAGAACAAACTAAATACTCAAAAGAATTGGCAGCTCGAGCCGAGCGTTTTTATAACAAGCTCAATGGCTTTTTAACCAGTATGGAAGGGGTTGGCAAACAGCTCGATCGTGCTAAAGAAAGCTACGACAAAGCGTTTTCGCAGCTTTACCGAGGTAAAGGTAACCTAATTAAACAGGCAAGCGAGTTTAAAGAGCTGGGCGTATCGGTACAAAAAGAGCTGCCAGCAGAGAGTGTTGAACGTGCAAATTTAGAATTAGATTAACTGCGTAGCAAAAGGGTTAGGTATTTAAAAACGGTAACCTTCATTACACAGCTAATGCCTACTTTTAATTAACATGGCGTATTAATTCCGTTTTTAAGCTTAATCCCTTAATAACGCGATAAACGCTCAGATCCTATTTTGCTTATTTGCTAAAGTAGCGGGGTCAGTATTTATTTAATAACCCCCCCTAGGAAACACGATGAAAATAATTAAAACCTCAGCACTGTTAGTTGCCATTCTGGCGGGTATAACCATACAAGGGTGTTCTATGACATCAAATACATCACCATCAACAACAGGTAATACAGTTACACCTATTAGTAACCCGCTTACTCTTGAGCAAATTTATAAAGATAAATACTTTAAAGCACAGCGTAGTACTTACTTTAAATGGTTAGACGATGGCACTGGCTACACAGTACTTGAGCAACGTGAAGCCGATAAAAAAGTAGGCGTTAAAGCTGACGACGAAAAAGAGCACGGTGTAAAAGGCAACGACATTGTATTTTACAACGCCGATGGCACAGGGCGAAAAGTACTGGTTGCTTTTGAAAAGTTACTGCCAGAGGGCGCAGATGAAGCGTTTGCAATTGAGAGTTATCAATTTTCTAAAGATGGCCAGTGGCTCATGGTATTTACCAACAGTGAGCAAGTATGGCGTTCGCGCAGCCGAGGGGATTTTTGGTTACTTAACTTAAATACGAATAAACTCTCGCAGTTGGGCGGCGAAAACCCTGAGCCCAAAAAGCTTATGTTTGCTAAGTTCTCCCCCGACAGCTCAAAAGTAGCGTATGTGCGCGATAATAATATTTATATGCAAGCAGTTGGCAGCAATACCGTTAGCGCATTAACAACCGATGGCAGCGCTACCACAGTTAATGGTAATTTCGATTGGGTATACGAAGAAGAGTTTTCTATTCGTGATGGCTTTAGTTGGAGCCCAGATAATAAATCAATCGCGTATTGGCAGCTCGATACTAGCGGCGTTAAATACTTTACCATGATCAACAACACCAAAGCGCTCTACCCTAGCCTTACTGAATTTCCATACCCTAAAGCGGGCGAAACTAACTCAGCTGTACGCGTAGGCGTAGTGAGCCTGAGTGACAAGCAAACCCGGTGGGCTAAACTTGAGGGCGATAACCGCGATCGTTACATACCACGCATTAGCTGGGCAGGCGATGGTGAGTCGTTACTTATCCAAGACTTAAACCGCCCACAAAACCATAATAATTTATGGTTATTTAATTGGCAAAAGCAGCAGCTAACTAAAATACTGGCAGAAAAAGACGATGCGTTTATTGAATGGTTTTATAGTGCTAATTGGTCAAAAAGTGGTGAGTTTTTTATTTGGCACAGCGAACGCGACGGCTGGCGTCATTTATATCGCATATCTCGCGATGGCAAAAAAATTATCGACCTAACCCCTGGCGATTACGACATTGTTGATATGCTTGCAATCAACGAAGACAAAAACGTATTGTATTTTAGTGCATCACCAGATGATGCAGCTCAGCGCTATTTGTATCGCACAGCAATAGATGGCAGCAGTAAACCAGTACGAGTAACACCTGAGCAGTTTAACGGCTCCAACAGTTACTACGTGTCAAAGGATGCTTCTTGGGCCATGCATACCTATTCTAAATTTAATCAGCCGGCCGTTAAGCAAATTATTAAGGTGAGCGATCACAGTAATGTAAAAACCTTGGTCGAAAACAGCGAGCTGAAACAAAAATTAGCAGAGCAAAGTTTACCAAACCATGAGTTTTTTAAAGTAGCCGCGCGTGATGGCACCGAGCTTGATGGTTATATTATGTTTCCTGCGGATATGGATCTAAATAAAAAGTACCCAATCGTATTTTATGTTTATGGCGAACCTTGGGGATCAACCGTACAAGATCGCTTTGAAGGTAATAGCTATTTATACAAATCGTTATTAACTCAAAAAGGCTTTATTGTTGCATCAGTTGATAACCGCGGTACACGCGCACCAAAAGGCCGAGATTGGCGCAAATCTATTTATAAAAAAATAGGCTCAATTACAGTGCAAGACCAAGTTGACGCGCTCGACGCGATGGCTAAACGCTGGGATGTAATAGACACAGAGCGGGTTGGCGTATGGGGACACTCTGGCGGCGGCAGCTCTACACTTAATTTATTATTTCGTCACGGCGACAAATTTAAAGTAGGTATTGCTTCAGCACCTGTGCCCGATATACGTTTATATGACACTATTTATCAAGAGCGTTATTCGGGTAACCCAAACACCGACCCACAAAGCTATGATAATACCTCGCCAATTAGTTTTGCTAAAAACCTCAGCGGTAAATTATTACTGATCCACGGTACTGGCGACGATAACGTGCACTATCAGGGGTCTGAGCGTTTAATTGACGAGCTTGTTAAGCACAATAAACAATTTGAGTTTTTTGCTTATCCTAATCGCTCACACAGCTTAAAAGAAGGCAAAGGAACGGCTTTGCATTACCACACTATGATGGCCGAATTTTTTGAGAAAAACTTACTAAAATAATTTTTGATTCATTATTAAAAAACAAAAGCCACAATTTAAATTTGTGGCTTTTTTGTGCAAGTTGTAATGGGGGTTTACAGTTTTACCGCACTAGGTTTTAAGGTATCTCGGATTTTTGTTTTTATTGTTTGTCATTTTTTACTCGCCAAATAATTCGTAACAGCAGAAGAGTCGCAACTGACACCCCAAATGATAAATGCAGTTATAAGGCAGTCCAGTTTACTGGTGTATCGAGGACACAGTGGCGCATTACTAACAATAGTAGAGCGACAAACTAGTTTACTGTATCAATACAGCTGAATCATAAAGCAGTTAATTCAGTCGCTGCCGCTACAACTACATTATTAGCACCTTTGCATGGTGCTGTATTTACATAACTGCTAAGGCTGAATGAAAACATGGGTGGGTTACTGCCACGGTATTAGTCTAAATCAACTGATTTAAAAAAAGTAACAGTATCAGAAATTGAAGATGCCATAGTAAAGCTAAATGATAAACCAAGAAAAAGCTACAGTATAAAACGCCAGCCAAATTAATGGTTGAGCATATGATTAGCTATAGCTACTCAGCGGTTATGCACTTCAAGGTTGAATCTGTGGGTTTAAAAATGGCCCATAAATTTAAAAATAAAATTATTATTGGGCTAGTTAAAGCTGACAGTGCTTTAACTAGCTACCAGTATTAAATTTAATCGCGTAAATTATATTTACGTTATCTTACAAACATCCATACACCAGCGGCGATCATAAATAAGTTTTCGGTGAGTGAAATAAAGCCTAGAGGCACATTACTGTCTCCTCCAACACAGGCGCATTTAAGCTCGCGTTTATCAATATAAACAGCCTTAATTACAGACACAGCACCTACACTACCTATAAATAAAGAAATTGGCGCTACGCTATAAGCAGGTAGTCCCGCAATCATACCTATACCAACAAAGGCTTCTAAAAACGGATAAATATAGGCATACCTAACCACTTTCATAGCAACTAAATCGTAAGTTATAAATGAGTTAGTAAAGCTAAATAAATCCTGTAGCTTTTGTATTGCAAGCACCGACATGGTTAAGGCTATAAACAGCTCTGCGGTTTTTAGTGATAAAAGACTATTATTGGTAGCAAAACTAAACGCTAAGCTGAGCAAAAAAGTAACAGCAAAAATAGCAATTACCGGAGTGTAAGTAGTACCTTGCTGAGCGGCTTGTGGTTTATTAAAGTATTCGCGTAACTCGTCGTAGCCTCCAATGCGTTTATCGTCAATGAAAGTTTGGGGGGTCGTTTCTACATTATGTTGCTGTTTAAATTTATCAGTTTGCTCACGAGAGGTAAGTAATTTATCGTCAACATCATAACCTTCTCGTTCTAGTAAATCTTTTGACTTTAAACCAAACGGGCAAATATGTTCATCGGTTGCCATTCTGTATAGTTGCGCTGATTTACTCATTATAAGCTCCTTTTTATCGGTGATTTATTTACTGAGAATTAAAGTCGGGTACTGCTCTAGATTGTGCTTGTGCTGTTGTGTTGGCAATGCCATTTTGCTCAATGTCTTTTAACAACCACTGCATTTCTTTTATTTCACGGCGTTGCGCATCTATTATATTTTTTGCTAGTTCTTGCACGCGCTTGTCGTTAATGTTTGCTCTGTCGCTGGTAAGAATCGCAATTGAATGATGCGGGATCATGGCTGACATCCAAGACTGATCGTCGACCGTTATTTGCGAACGTACTAAAAATAGTGCGCCTACAAAGGTAATAATACTGATCCCTAAAACAACGCTGTTTTTCTTTTTATCCTTATACATATTTAGCATAAACAACAGCATAACTACCGCCATTGCAGCGCCCATATAGATAGCCATATAGGTACGCGTTTCACTAAAAAACACATGACTAAGTTGGTAACTGTTTAAATACATTAATACAAACATGATTAGAGTGGATGTCGCAATCATTAAAACAAATTTTAAATACTGGGGCATTACATTCTCCTTAAAGATTAATTATGTATTTTTTACACGAGAGAGATACTTTTACACACCTAGGCGTTTTAATTAGGGGGGTATGCTACTTAAAACGCCTATTTGTAATGTTTGTTTCACAAACTATGCCACAACAGTTAAAACTGCTCGTCGTATTGACTAATGTGCTTGTACACACCTGTGGTGGTGTTTGTGGTAATAAATTCAATGTTGTATTTATGAAATGCATCACCCATTTCCATACCTGGTGTGCCTAGTGGCATTGCGGGTACGGTTAAACCGATAATATGCGCTGGGTGTTTTTCCGATAAAAATTGTTTAATAAACTTAGCCGGTACGTGGCCTTCAAACACAAAACCGTTGGCCGACACAGCTGTATGGCATGAGCGCTGGTTAGGCTTTATTTGATATTGCGATTTTATTAACCCCATATCGTCTGCATCAATGGCTTTTGTATTAATGTCGCTTTGATTTATATGCTCAATCCAGCCTTTGCAACAGCCACAGTTTTTATCTTTATAAACAGTAAGCTTTAACTCCTGCTTTTTGATGCTATCGGCTGAGCTAGTTGCTTTATGTACTTGCGGTGATTGCTCAGAGCACGCCCCCATAAGAGGCAGTGCTAGTGCTAAAAGCACGCTTGAGGTGATTTTAATTATACGCATAATTAACGCCTTAATTTGACCAATGAATATGAGTTATTTTCCAGCCTGAATCGGTGTTTTTTAAGGTGATTGACTCCATACCTGTGGCGCTTATTTCTTTACCTTTATAGTTGCCATGACTTTTACTTCTTGATACCGAGTAAGCCATATCACCATTAATAAACACTTGGTGCTCTAATAGGTCGCTGTTAATTGCACTTAGGTATTTCATGTCAGCTAACATGTGGTGGTTAGCGTATTCATCGGCTGAGCGCTCAACGCCGCCACCTTCAAAAATAATCACATCATCGGCTAGTAATTGTCGAGCAGTTACTTTATCGCCTTGCTTAAGCGCAGTATGAAACGAGCTAACAACTTTTGCTGCAGCACTGCTTACATTAACAAATAAAGCTGATTTTTTTGCGTGCTCTTCATCACCATGCGCGTTTACAGTAAAAGAGCTTGTTGCAGTAAGTAACAGCGCTGAGATCAATCCAAATTTAGGGTGTTTTATTAACATGTTTTTCTCTTTATAAGATAAATTATACGGGCGGTCCAACGAGCGTGGTAAATACACTGGTGGTTAGCAATACACACACGGCAATAACCATTTCAACAGAAATAGAACGCTTTAAAGTAACAACATGATGTTGCTGTGTAATTTGCGGAACTAAACGTAGTTTATGCCAAGCACCCAGTAGTAACATAGCACTCACTAACAACAGTTTTAACATTATTAGCTGGCCATAATTTGAAGTAAATAATACAGAAAATGAATTTAAGTATTGCCATAATAAGGTTATACCCGATATAAGCAGTACCGTTACTATGATAATTGCTAGCTGTCCAAAGCGTTCCATTAAATGCTTTATCGTATTTAACGATAGCAGTTGGCAACTTTTATAAAGAGGCCATAGTGAGCCAATCCAACTAGCAATGGCAATTAAATGCAGTGTTAATATACTTTTAATTAATAGGTCTTTTTCGGCGCTGTGGCCGGTTAAGGTAAAGCTATAGGTAAGGATAATAAGTGCTAATAGTGTAATAACAAAATTAGCCACGTTAGCTGAGTTTGAATGGGTGCGCCAAGTGCACACCGCAAACAAGGCAATTATAAATGCAGGCACTCTAATACTTACCTGCTCACCAATTACTGACTGCCAAATTATATCCACCATGAAGGGGTCTATCATGCCAGCAAAACCAGATTCAGCCATGGCCCCCGCTTCAATTGGTATTTGTAATATTGCACCAATAAAGCCCACCATAACAAGGGTGATTTGCCAGCGCTTTAAATACCGATTAAAACAGCTTAATTGTGTATCTGGCGTTGTACTCTCATTATTAAGTAAGCGCATTAGCAAGCAGCCCGCAAGGGCTGCAATAGCTAAATAGCTTACTATTTTTAATAATAGTAACAGCACTGACCAATCACTTAATTGCATTATATGACTACCTAATGATTATGTTGTTTATGCGGAGCAGACATGTCTTTCATTTTAGAATGTGTGTCGCTGCTGTGTAATATAAAGTCAAAATTGCCTGACATTTTATGGCCATCGCCACCAAGCGCTATCCATTTAACTGTGTAATTACCTTTTTCAAGCTTGGGTAAAGGCCAGCTAAAGTTACTATTAGCTTTTGCACTGGGTTTAAAGTTAAAATCTACTTGCTTGTTTGCAGCATCACTTAAGAGTACTTTGGCAAGTTGTACTTCGCCGCTAAACGTTAACGTAAGTTGCTCTGGACTTTGCATTAGCATCGCACTATTTTGTGGTGTTGATTGCTTTAGCGAAATATGAGCTGATGCCGAAAAGCTTACAGCTAAGCCTAAAATTGCCGCAATAGTTATAA
Organism: Pseudoalteromonas sp. 20-MNA-CIBAN-0454; assembly: GCF_040308685.1. Classification (NCBI taxonomy): domain Bacteria; kingdom Pseudomonadati; phylum Pseudomonadota; class Gammaproteobacteria; order Alteromonadales; family Pseudoalteromonadaceae; genus Pseudoalteromonas; species Pseudoalteromonas sp. 20-MNA-CIBAN-0454. The sequence goes on from NZ_JBEOOB010000046.1 coordinate 10,650, forward strand.
ATTTCATAATTACCTCTTATTTTTAAATATTAAAACCAAAATCTTATACCGGCAACAAACTCAGTGTCGTTGCTGCTTTGCTCGTTTAGCTTGGCGTAATCTGCTGTGCTACCAAATTTATTAGTCCACTCTACACCTACATAAGGTGCAAATTGGCGAGTAAATTCATAACGAACCCTAACGCCAATAGCAGTACTAGATAGCCCACTGCCTAGCTCATTTTGTTCATCGTCTTTACCATAAAATGTTATTTCAGCACGAGGCTGTATAATGAGCCTTTGTGTTAAAAGCAGCTCATATTCAGCTTCTGCTGTAAATGCTGTGTTTCCGCTCTCACCTACATACGCTGTCATATCAAGCTCAAACCAATAAGGTGCTAAGCCTTGAATACCAAACGCTAACCATTGACGGTTTTTGCCCTCTTTATAATAATCGTAGCGAATACCAACTTGCGTATCCCAGTAAGCCGAAATTGCATGGCCCCATAAAATATCAGTCTGATTTTCTTCAAGCTTGCCATCACTAACATCGCCCTCGGTTTTTATCACTAATCGATTAAAGGTGGTGCCGTACCAAGCTTGTAAATCGAAAACAGCAGCATCGGCTTGTTCGTTATACTCAAGGCGATCACCTAAAATAGCGTAAAACTTATGCTCATCCGCAAGGGTTAAGCGCTCGCCATCAGCTAAAGCATATGGCCCTTGCGTTAAGGTTGTGCCATTAGCATAAGCGTGTGGATCGCGAGCATTTTTAGGGGCATCGCCGCCTTGCGGCTGCATTTTATCGCCCGCCATATCGCCCGCCATGTCGCCCATTTCAGTTTGAGCAAACACATGCAGGCTCAATAACGGTGCGCTAATTAATAGTGCACTAGTAAGTACAGTTGATAAGGTTAAATTTCTCATGATACAACCACCTCTCTAAACATACCTGCATCCATATGAAACAGTAAATGACAATGCCAAGCCCAACGACCAACATCATGTGGCGTAGTTAAAAAGCTAATTCTTTGGGCGGGCTGTACCATAATGGTATGGCGGCGAACTAACACATCACCTTGATCGTTCTCCAAGTCGCTCCACATACCATGTAAATGCATAGGGTGTGTCATCATGGTATCGTTTTGTAAAATAACTCGTACCCGCTGATTATGCTTCATATGCACAGGGGTACTTTTACCAAACTCTAAGCCATCAAAAGACCAGCTGTAGCGTTCCATGTTGCCGGTTAAATGCAGCTCAATTTCGGCTTCAGGCGCTTGGTGGTCAACTATGCCATCAAGAGAGCGTAAATCTGCAAGTGTTAAAACACGACGGCCGTTATTGCGCAGCCCAATACCAGGATCGTCTAAGTTTGTGCGTGGCGTATCAACGCGCATATCAACTGAGGCGCCATATTCTGTTTTAGCGTGGCGAACTTTCTGACTTGGAACAGCCAGTGGATTTTTACCCATATTATGCTTACTATGGTCCATTGCCATTGCACCGTGATCCATTGTGCTATGATCCATTGCCCCCTGATCCATACTGGTTTTGTCCATGCTAGCGTGGCCCATAGCGCTGTGATCCATTCCAGGCATAGCAGAGTGATCCATATTGCCCATCATATCTCGCATTGCTAACCACTCAACGGGGTCAAGTGCAGGCACTGGCGCATCAATATTAGCAGCGACAGACAAAGTCCCTTTGGCATAACCTGAGCGGTCCATGCTTTGTGCAAAAATTGTGTATGCGTCATTCTTAGGTTCAACAACCACATCGTAGGTTTCACCTGGACCAAAGCGAAACTCATCTACGGTAACGGGTTCAACATTTTGTCCATCTGCTTGTACCACAGTTAATTTTAACTCTGGGATACGTACATCAAAAAAGGTGTTACTTGAGCCATTAATAAATCTTAAACGTACTTTTTCGCCCGCTTTAAACAGCCCACGCCAATTAGCCATTGGCGCAGTACCATTCATTAAATAGGTCATTGCCGAAGCCGATAAATCAGCTAAATCGGTTGGACTCATTCGCATCTGGTTCCACATTTCACGTCGTTGAAGTGCATTAGCAACGCCGCTTGTTGCTATGTCATCAAAAAACTCAGGTACAGTGGGCTGATTAAAGTTAAACACATCCCCCTGAATTTTTAATTTACGGAATAACTCCATAGGATCATCATCAGTCCAATCAGAGAGTTGAATAATATGTTCATTATCTGCGCTGATAACATCTTGCTCACGAGGCTCAATAATTAACGCCCCATACATACCGGTCATTTCTTGAAAGCCACTGTGTGAGTGATACCAATAAGTACCGCTTTGTTGTAACTTAAATTTATAAACAAACGTTTCGCCAGGCATAATGCCTTTAAAGCTAATGCCCGGTACACCATCCATTTGATACGGTAAAATAATTCCGTGCCAGTGAATAGAGCTAGGTACCGCTAAATTGTTGGTAACGCGAATGGTCACATCGTCACCTTCTTTAAGGCGTAATGTTGGCGCGGGAATAGAGCCATTAATGGTGGTTGCCATACGCACTACACCGGTAAAGTTTACCGGGGACTCATCAATAACCAGGTCAATAACTTTACCGCTCAACTCAGGCACTGTACCTGTTAATGTTGATGCCGCTAAAGATGATGCTGCATGTAAAACAGTTGGAAAAGCTGCCAGCACACCGCCAGCAACTAATCCTTGAACAAAGCGCCTACGTGGCTTTGAAATGTGCTGTAATGACTCTTTAAAACCCATTTTATTACACCTTAAGAGAAAAATATGCATTGAGTATAATGTTTAAACCTGACATCGACATGACGCGAACATTACAAAGTTGTAATGTTCGCGTCATGTTGTTGTTTAAACTAATATGGCATAGTGCTGTTTTAAGTGATAACTAAAATTATAATAAAAGTAACAAAGGAATTATATGCGCTTACTAATCGTTGAAGACGAGATTAAAACCGGTGATTACTTAAAGCAGGGCTTAACCGAAGCCGGCTTTCAGGTTTGTTTGGCGCGCAATGGCCTTGACGGTCACCATTTAGCAATGACCGAATTATTTGATGTGATTATATTAGATATAATGTTGCCCGATGTATCTGGCTGGCGAATTTTAGAGTCGGTACGAGAAGCCAAAAACGACACGCCAGTATTATTTTTATCGGCTCGCGATAGTGTTGATGACAGAGTAAAAGGGCTTGAACTTGGCGCAGATGATTACTTAATAAAACCGTTTGCTTTTTCAGAAGTACTTGCCCGCGTACGTACGCTTATTCGCCGTGGTGGCGTGCAAAAGGTGGCCGACATACTCACAATTGCAGACTTAGAAATGGATATACCAAAGCGTAAAATACAGCGAGCAGGCAAGCGTATTTTGCTCAGTAATAAAGAGTTTAGCTTATTAGAGCTACTACTGCGCCGAGAAGGCGAAGTGCTATCTCGCTCACTTATTGCGTCGCAAGTATGGGATATGAACTTTGAAAGTGATACCAATGTAATAGATGTTGCGATTAGACGCCTGCGGGGCAAGGTTGACGATGAGTATAGTATTAAACTTATTCATACAGTGCGCGGTATGGGCTATAAATTAGAGGTCGAAAATGCCCAAAATTAACGCTCGACCAATGTCGTTGACCATGCGGGTGGTATTGTTTATTGCTGTTACTGTAATAGCCTGTTTAACCTTAGTAGCGTCATTAATTAACTCCTCCATTGAGCATCACTTTATTGAGCAAGACAGTGGCGAGTTAAAGGTTATTAGCCAGTCAGTTGCAGCTGTTTTAGCCCAGCAGCATAGCTCAAGTGAACCTTTAGGACAGGCATTATCTAAAGCTGTGGCAGGACATCATGGTGTTTATTATCAAGTAAATAGCCAGCAAGGAGCCTTAATTTACCAAAGTTCAGGTCGCGATTTTACTAAGCAGATTATGAGTGCGCCATCGGCGCTTGGTTTTAATCGCGATAACATAGTGCATTGGCAAGCCAATGATCATACCTATCGCGCATTAGTTAGCGACTTTAACGTGCAGCAACAGCATTATAAAATTACCGCCGCCATTGATATGAGTTTTCATAAACATTTTTTGCGCCAATTTAAACAAAGCCTATGGGTGATTATGTTTGGCTCAGCTGTGCTCATTTTACTCGTTGCTTGGTTTGCGGTACATCAGGGGTTAAATCCACTGCGTGGCTTAAGCAAAAAAATATATGACATTCAAACCCATAAAATGGATGTTAGGTTAGATGAAAGTAAAGTGCCAATTGAGCTGGTGAATATGGTGCATTCATTTAATGCCATGCTGGATAGATTACAAGATGAGTTTATGCGTTTATCAAATTTTTCTACCGATATAGCCCACGAACTGCGTACCCCGCTTACTAATATTATTACTCAAACACAAGTTGGCTTAACAAAACAGCGCGACCTTGTGCAATACCAAGAACTGTTGTTTTCAAACCTTGAAGAACTAGAGCGACTAACAAAAATGGTTAGTGATATGTTGTGGTTAGCAAAAACTCAAAATGGACTGATAAAAGCACAACAACAAGTATTACAAAGTGATGAAGAAATAGACGCGTTACTAGAATACTTTGATGCGGTAGCAGAAGATGCCAATATTACCTTTATTAAACAAGGTAGTAATGTTGAGTTTTATTGTGAACAATTACACTTTAGGCAGTTGTTATCTAATTTATTATCAAATGCGATTAGGTATACCCCAGCAGGCGAATCGATAACTATTAGTAGTGAGCGCACTGGAAATGATCAAGTGTGTATTGCGGTTACCAACCCAGGCGAAAAAATAGCAGCAGAGCATTTACCCTATTTATTTGACCGATTTTATCGAGCCGATAAATCAAGGCAGCGACAAGGCAATGGCGCGGGTTTAGGGCTTGCGATAGTAAAAGCGCTAGTTACAGCAAATGGGGGCGAAATAGTGGTAACCTCAAACGAAAACACTCGCTTTAAAGTGTTTTTTAAACACGTTAAAAGTTAAGCTTAATCCTTTTATTAGCACAGTGCCTATAGCGTAAAATGCAGTGTTAATTTGTGGCTTTTGTGCAAACTGTAATGGGGGTTTACAGTTTGCATAAGCAAAAAACGAAAGTAACCTGCGGTTAGTTTTGTTTAACAAACCACGCAGTTGTAAATTAATCAGCCTAGGGAATCTGTTACTTTGTGTTTATTGTTCATTTTCTGTCTTTATTTTTTGCACTAAAAAGTCTACTGCCGCTTTTACTTTAGGTACTAAGTAGCGCTGTTTTTGATACAGCAAATACACAGCCATATTAGCATTTTGAGTTATAGCTAACTCATGTTCAAAGTGAAGTTGTTGCAACTTACCTGAGTCAATATAAGGGGCTAACGCCCACCGAGTCGACATTAAAATACCTTCACCGTTGCACGCTTTTTTTGCTAGCCACGATCCGCTATTAGAAATAGCCACAGCAGGGCCAGATACATCATGCCATTGGCCGTCCATATTACATAACCAAGGCGTTGGCCCCGTTGGCGCTTTAAAATAAAGGCCATTATGCTGCTTTAGTTCCATCGCATTGTTAGGTGTTCCGTGTTTTTTTAAATAACAAGGTGATGCCACCGGAATAAAACCATTGTCCATTAACCTTATTGCTAGTACTCGCTCATTGGGTGCGTAACCACCGCGAATAGCAATATCAACATCGTCGCGTCCGAGTGTCGATAGCTGATCAGTTAAACTAACATCCAGCACTATTTCAGGGTATAAGGCGCTAAATTCATCTAGCAAAGGTAATAATATTTGCTCACCAAACCCCACCATAGAGCTAATACGTAAACGCCCCATTGGCGTTGTTTGATAACTGCGTACGGTTTCATTACTTTGTTCTAGTTGACTCAAAATTTGCTGTATATCGTTATAATAAATTTGCCCTACTTCTGTTAATTTAACGAGTCGGGTTGAGCGCTTTAACAGCGTAGCGCCTAAGCTTTTTTCTAAATCTGCAACGCGCCTTGATAACGACGACGGCGGCACGTTAAAAGTACTGGCTGCTTTGGTAAAGCTGCCAGTTTCGACTACTTTACTAAAATACCTAATTGCACGTAGTTGATCCAACGAGCTGCTCCATTTGTTGTTTTTAACTCAACTTTAAAATTGCCCTTGGGAATAACAAGGCTTTGAAAAGGACGTTGCTCATAAAAAGCTGAAATAAAATTAATATTTTACTAAACGCAGGAGTAAGGAAAGCATTAATCCCTGGCTTTTTAAATGCAAAATTTAAGCAGAAAAACGCCCTCAAATTATCATAAAGCAGGCTCTAAAATTTATGTGTTTATGATAGATTAATTTGTTTAAAAGTGACAATTATTCTATCAAAACAATGGGTAGCTTATCTGATTTTCCAGCTGTTTTTACTAAAATGATACTGTTGAAGAGTGTCAATTAAACTCGTTAGTACAGGCCCCGATTGATGGCTTCGAGAAATTAAGCATCCTACAGGCGTTAACCACCCATTGTACTCATGGGTAACAGGCAATGCGACAATATGGCCTTGGTTTATCTGCTCTTTTACTGATAGCTCAGGTACGTTTGCCCACCCCATGCCCGCATGAACTAACTCAACCAGTGTTTGGTGAGTGTTGGCATACCACAACATAGAGCTAATACCGTAACTAAACCATAACTCCTTATGTTCAGCACTGCGATGTACACATTGTCTATAACGTTTTAAATCAGAGCCTTGCACTTTAGCTAGTTTGGCTAATTCGTGGGTCGATGATGCTACGGTTAAAAAGCGTGCTTGCCCTAACAAGAAAAAATCCATATCCACCTTTAACTCACCGTCGGCATAAACAATACCGGCTTGCGCCCTACCCGAACGAACGAGTTGTTCTACATCAAAGGTTGAGGTGGTGATGATATCAAAGTGAGTTATTGGGTATTTATCGGCAAGCGGCATGAGAATATTTAAAAAGTCTGGGCTCATTACACTCTCATCAACAGCAATAACCATTTCATGCTCATGCTCTTTTGCTAGCGATTCTATTGTTTGATCAAAATACTTTTGTTGATGCAAAATAGACTTTGCAATTGGCAGCAAGGTTTTGCCGTTATCAGTTAATACCGGAGTGTTTTTATCACGATTGAACAGCTCTTGATTAATGGCTATTTCAAGGTTTGCAATTGCTTGACTTACCCCCGATTGAGCACGCTTTAATTTACGAGCAGCAGCTGAAAAAGATCCGGTGTCGCATACAGTGATAAATACTTTCAATTGCTCGAAGCTATACATGGTGTGTCTGAGAGTTACAGGTATTTGGCTCAGATTATCACTATTCGTGATAGCTGTTAACTTTATCTGTTTTGATTGACTGTCATAATCGCCGCTTAATAATTTCGTTATCCTTTTTTATCACCTTTGTATTAATTACTTTGTGTTAATTGCCTAGTGTTAATCACTTAATTTTAAAGTAAGACCTTTATTGGAGAAATATAACAATGAGAGCTGTAGAGCGTGTGTTTCACTCTGTGTCATTTGAAGTAATAGCAGTAACTTTATCGATTGCCGGTTTAGCTGCTTTTACTGAGCACGATATCGCTGCATTATCAGGAACTATGATAGTTATTGCGAGTGTCGCCATGGTTTGGAATTATGCTTTTAATTGGGTTTTTGATCTTTATGTTAAAGGAGATAAAACTAAGCGTACTTTTTCAATGCGGCTATTTCACGTTACCTTATTTGAAGCGGGTTTACTGGTGTTAACTATTCCAATTATGGCTTATTTATTATCGGTGAGCTTATGGAATGCTTTTTTAATGGACTTAGGCGTGACTATTTTTATTACTATTTATGCTTTTTTATTTAACTTGAGTTACGACCATATTAGAGCCGCAGTAATTCAGCGCCGAGCTTGTAATAACCAAGTTTAGCCTGTTGGCATAACTTTGCTGAGTTCGCCTGTTTTACTTAATTTAACGTAAATTATTACCAACAAAAATAACTTCTTTAGCTGGGGTTCCCTATTAAAAAATGTAAATAGGGAGCGCTAGTACCGCCACTACTTCCTTGCCAAATAGTTTTCTATTTTTGTCTTAAAAGCAAAAGTGATTAGCATTTACCCCTATATATAAGCAAATTAAAACCAGTAATAATGTGTTTAGCTTAAATAGCCCAGTCGCAGTGTATTAAGCACTGAGGCATTAATTGCATTTTAGGTAATTAAAAAGTCCCTTCACGTTAATGATGGAAAATTTATTATGATTACTTTGCACGGTTTTGCTGCTAGCAACTATTACAACCTAGTAAAACATGTACTTTTATATAAAGAACTGCCATTTAAAGAGCACCTTATTTACGGCGGTAGTGACGAGTTACTGGCAATGAGTCCTGCGGGTAAAGTGCCAGTTATAACAACATCTCAGGGCGTTAATATTTCAGAGTCGAGTGTTATTTGCGACTATATTGAAGAGTCATACCCAGATATTCCGCTTTATCCAAAAAATAGCACCGAGCGTGCAGCAGTGCGCCAAATTATGAAAATAGCAGAGCTGTACTTTGAACTGCCAAGCAGACGCCTTATACCGTATGCGTTTAGTGGTACAAACGCGCCAGAATCGCTTAAAAATGAGGTACGCCAAGTGTTAACCCGTGGTGTTACCGCCTTGAGTCGCTTATGTAAGTTTTCACCTTGGATTGCGGGTGAGCAGTTTACTATGGCAGATATTTACGTTTATCACGTAAATACCATAGTTAACGCTTTTGGTGCCAGCCAACTTAATTGGGATGTACTGGGTGATGTACCGGGAATGAAACAGTGGAACGACACCATGCGCCAATCTGCTATTGCGCAAAAAGTAGAGGTAGATCGGCTCGCAAACATGCCCGAGTTTATGCAAAAGGTCACAGCGCAAATTCAAGCAGCTAATGCTTAGCTATAAAACAGCCAATTCATTAACCTTATTGGTTTAACTAATTTAATAATGTGCAGGAGCAAATCCCGATGACAGACAAAAATATCCAACTTACTTCAACAATCAGCGAAGACAACACACTAACGCTTGCCTTACAAAACATCGACATGCCACAACCAAGTGCCGATGAAGTGGTTATTCGCATTGAAGCTGCGCCATTAAACCCATCTGATTTAGCGGTTATGTTCAGCGCCGCTGACATGTCTACAGCAACGCAATCGGGTACTGGGCAAAGCCCAGCTATTACAGCTAATGTGCCAGCTAAGTTTATGCCAGCGCTCAAAACACGTGTTAATAAAGCAACGCCTGTAGGTAATGAAGGTGCCGGTACTGTAGTTGCTGCGGGCTCATCGCCAGCGGCACAAGCATTAATGGGTAAAATGGTTGCTGTAATTGGCGGCGGAACGTACCGTCAATATCACTGCGTTAATGTACAAAGTTGCTTAGAGTTAAAAGAAGGCACTACCGCTAAGCAAGGCGCATCGTCTTTTGTTAACCCGCTTACAGCACTAGCTATGGTAGAAACCATGCGCGCCGAAGGCCATAAAGCTATTATTCATGCGGCGGCGGCATCTAGCCTTGGGCAAATGTTAAACCGTATTTGTATTGCCGACGGTATTGATTTAGTTAATATTGTACGCAAAACAGAGCAAGAAACACTGTTACGTAACATGGGCGCAAAGTATGTGGTTAATTCTAGTAGTGAGTCGTTTCTTGAGGATTTAACCGCAGCAATTATTGCCACTGGTGCCACAATTGCGTTTGATCCAATTGGCGGTGGCCAACTAACCAGCGACATTCTTAACTGTATGGAAGCTGCTATAACTCGCGACGTAGAAGAGTATAGCGTGTATGGCTCAGATAATTTCAAGCAAGTTTATATTTATGGCGCACTTGATCGCGGCCCTATTACGCTAAATCGTAATTTTGGCTTTGCTTGGGGCGTAAATGGGTTTTTATTATTTAATGCGCTTGGTAAATTAGGCACGAATACGGTAGTGGCAATGCGTAAACGTATAGCCGATGAAATTACTACCACATTTGCCAGCAATTACACCCATGAAGTGTCGTTGTCTGAGGCGCTACAATTAGCATCAATAGCGGCTTACTCTAAACAAGCCACAGGCGAAAAATACTTAATTACACCGCAAAGCTAATTAAAACTCAGCAATAACTAATTAGTTTTTTAATACCTGAATTACAAATAGGTAAAAGCCGATACTGATTGCAGTATCGGCTTTTTATTTATGAATAATAAATATTATAAGGTGAGAATAGCAGGCTGCTATAGCCGCTCAGCTTAGTGTTTTACATAAAAACGACCGGAGAAGCCGCATTATTTAAAATAGACACCACACTCCATGCTGCAATAGCATAATCGCCCGATTTAATTGTTAAATCTAAAGCTACTTGTTCACCTTTAACTTCAATTCTGTAGTCATCTCCAGCAAAGTTAGGCACAGCATCAATATTAAATTTAGTTGCTTTTGGCCCCGCACTTGCTAGCGAAGTTGCATAAATAACATTAAAAACATAAGGAAAAATATCAATAATTTCCTTAGCTGTTCCGCTAAAAACTCTTTCTGGCTCAGTTATGTTCATTAAGCCCTCTTTGTTAAAAGGGGTTCGAGCAATAAAACCAGGTGATTTTTTAGATGTTATTGTTACATCAATCGGTGTTGAACTCATAAATGAAGCGGTTTGAAGCAGGTTAAAGCCACCTGTTGCACCACCGGCAATGTATATTTTAGTATTATTTTTTAATGCTACAGCTATGGCTCTTTGGTACAAAGCTACATCTGCAAATGCCGCCGTAGATAACACAATTAAGTGCGAGCCAGCGGCTAATATTTTTTCACAATAATCGGTTACAGATACCGCCGATGCAGCTTCGGCTACAAACTCAGGCTTTAAAGCCATAAACGCATCAATATCTGTGCATGGTGTACAGTTAAAGTAATCAGCAAATTGTTTGGTTCTAATTGGGTTTCTGCCTAATACCGCAACTAGCTCGTAACCAGCAAGAGAGCCACTTTTTACAGCCTGAGCAATAGTTTGGCTTAAATAACCACACCCTATTAGTGCTAACTTCTTCTTCATTTTTACTATTCCTATTTAATTATTTACCGAAACGTCCTTACTGTGTGTGGTTTTAAGCGTTAATAGCTCAGCCTTAGTACAATTACCCCTATAAAAGCGGTCGTTAGCCCTAACAGCTCTTGGCGAGTAAACGACTCTTTTAAAATAATGCGTGAGTACAAAAGAATTATTAAAATATTCATACCAGAAATAGCAGAAACCAGCCCTGTATTGCCAATTGCAAAAGCCGATATTATTGCAACCATGCCAGCCACATTCGTCAATCCAATAAGTAACCCACAAGAAAACGTTTTTACTGGCGACCAATTAGGCCGAGAGTCATTTGCGTCACTGGCCTGTTTTTTGTTACTTACTAACCAACTAATAGCAAAAAGCAAACTACCAAAACCAAACATAGAGGTGAGCGTAGCGAACGTATCGGCCTCCAGCAAAGTAGACTGCTTACCTAGTAAGTCATTAAATGAAAAGAATAATGCAGCCAGTAACCCCCATTGCGCCCCTTGTAAATTAGTAAACGAAATATCATTAGAGTAGCGAATAATATAAAGCCCACCAAAAATAATAAAAAAGCCAATTAGCTGCAGCGTTGTTAAGGTTTCTTGCCATAATAAAAAGGCAAAAACCAACACAAATAAAGGAGTTAAACCCGACAAAATACTAATAAGCGAAGCCTTTCCAACCGAAAAACCTTTATGCAAAAAAGCATTCGCGGCAAAAGAGCCAAAGCCCAATGCTAAGCCAACAGCAATATCAGCCCAGCCATACCACTTTTGATTTAACAAGGTTACACCCAAAACACTGATTATAAATCCGACAAAAAACACACCGAATAATAATAAGTTTCGATCAATTTTTTTCTGGGATGTCCATTGATACATTATTCCTCGTGCGCCAAAAAAAACCGTGGCGAGTAATGCAAAAATTATCCACATAATTAAATGATTCCTTTATAAATTAGAATGAAGTAGCCGCTCTAAGAAATGTTGCCATTAAATTGCATAGCCAACATGATCCCTTGCACCATTCTTAGCTTAAAATTGATAAGGTAATAAAGGCTTACAAAAACACCATATAAGAAAGTCGCAATATAAATAGTTTTAAGCTGTTAAACAGGCAAGGCAGCCAATTTTTATTTAACGACAGAACATTGCCTGCTATTTAATTAAACGATTAATAAAATACTAGCTTAGGGGCTGTTGATCTTTGTAGTACATATATCAATCAGCCCACATTGGTAGCCACATCATAGTAAATGCTAAAGCGA
>NZ_JBEOOB010000047.1:0-20284 GCF_040308685.1 Pseudoalteromonas sp. 20-MNA-CIBAN-0454
AAGGGATCACCGCTGTTAAAATTTGCGGTGGAAAGTGAGCTTTAGTGCTTGCTGTCCACCTCAGGGCGTGTTGTTATCAAACTCAAAGCCGCTAGGTGCGGGTAATAAAGATAAACCAAGTCCTTTAATATACGCTGTTTCTTCGCGCATTATACGCTGTGCGAGCACAGCTGCTAAAATACGGTAACGGCGGTCATCCCAAAGTATAGCTGCTTGCGATAAGCTATAAGCAATCCATAAATCAGAGTCAGATGCTGGGTTTGAGTCAAGAATATTACCTACGTTGTTTTTATTAACTCCCCATAGCCATGCAGGTAGGCGAGTACTTAAATCGCCTTCGGCTAAATGCTCTTCAGTCCAGTTTAATACTTTATCAAAAGCGGTTTTATCATTGGCAATTAGCGCAAAAAATAGCGCATAGGATTGCCCTTCAGAAGTGGTAATATTTTGCTCGCTGCCTAAGTCGATTATTCGGCCATCATCACTCATAAAGTGTGTTTTAAACGTTTGCCATTGCTGCCAAGGCGCACATTGTTGTGCGTGGCTTAAAGGAGTAAATAAAATCAGCATAATAAATGCTTTAGTTATAAATAATTTCATTATTTATCTCCTTCAGCTAAACGTTTGTAGGTAAGGGCCTGTAGTAAGCGCCAAATTATAAATGAAATAAGTAACAGGGTTAAAATAGATAAAAAAGCTAGCCAAAATGGATGATCAGATAAATGAAACCAAATTAAAGTATACACAGGTACATACCCCACAAAATACGTATCATCTGCCTTAACAGAGCTTACGCCTTGGCTAGTAATAACGGCAGCGCTGCCTTTAATTTGCGATAACCATTGCGACTCGTTAAATGCAGTATCTAGTAGTGTGTACGCTTTATTAGTACTGGCGGTTAACGACACGATTGAGCGCTCAGAGTCAAATGGCGATTGAAACCCTGCAATAACGGCTAAGTCTCCGCTACTAACTAAGCTTACCTGTACATCTTCTGTTGTATCAGCATCATAGGCGCCATTATAAAAAGCTTGCTTTATAATTCTGTGGTTATTTTTTAAAAGCTTACTGGTGGGCGCGTTCTCATCAATGTCACTCACCGCTGTATTTGCGGCGGTAATAATCATAATATCTTTGTCATCATAATTACTATTATCGTCACTGACTGATTGTATTTCTAAACGGTGTCCAGGGTAGCCTGTGATAGCACCAAAGCGACCGGTTAAATTGAGTAGTAAAGTGATTGCTTCAGGTGTTGGATTATCATCTAAAATAACCAAGGTTTGATGTAAGTCGGCATATTTAGTAAATGGGAAACCGCTATTAGCAAATACATTTAAATCGGGTAGGGCAATGTAATGATGAAACCCACTAACATCAATATTTGAATTACCATCTATTACGCCATACTCCCCTCCTGCAGGTACAACAGAGCATTCTCCCTTTTTAAGTACACCAAAGCGAAAGTCAAAGTTAAGCTCATTTCTAATTGCTAAGTTAATCCCATTTAAGGAAAAATCTTCTGCGTTTTTTGTGGTATCTGTATTACCAATTAAAGGCATAATTGTTTTGGTTTTACTTAGTAATGAATCATTTTTACTGAGTAAAAAACCACTAATAAACTCTTGATTAATTAGCATGTTTAGGCGTGAGTCAAGCATGCTGCTCTCAGGCGTATTTCTATATTGCAGCGTAATTGGGATGCCTTTTTCGCGCCAAGTAAATAAATCGGGTGCAAGGCGTACGTTTAATTTTACCGGGCCATTATTTAAGCCCTGAGCTTGTAATTGTTTTGGGTAGTCAATTAACTCATCAAAATGTACGGGGCGATCGCCTCTTAACCAGCGAGGAGCATCATATGCTTCTCTTAGCGGGAGCTGATTAATAGCCTCTATACTAGCGGTGCGACCAGTCATCAGTTTATGACCAAATGCTAAACCCGTTACTGCAGTTTTTAAATCAGCAGTGTCTTTGCCCACTATAAGTAACATTTTTTTATAGCGATGGAGTGGGTTAGAAATAATTTCAATTGTTGGTTTATCAACATCAGGGTAGTCACGTAAAAAATCAGGCTTAGAGTCGTTAGTGATAAACACCACGCTATGTTCATTAGGTGCTTTATTTTTTAATAACGGAAATTGTGCTCCGCGCCAATCGGCTTGTGCACCAAACCAGCTAGATAAAGTGGCGGCAGCTTCAATGGCTTCTTTGTTTGGCGTTGTCGCAAATATAAATGGCAGGTTTAATTTACTAAAATCTTTACTATCAAAAAAGGGTTCAGGTAAATACTCTAAACGACTATCAATAGCCAGCTCAGTCTGATCAAGAGTAATATTGCTTGATTTACTTATTTCAACCCAAATAGAGCGATTATGGTAATCATGACAGGTCAAGTCGTAATAGCCCACTAACTCAAAACGAATTTGATTAAAGTCTTGTATGTATTTTGAATTGAGTTGAATGTTATGCGTAATTAAGTTTTCAACGGTACTAAGCTGTTTATTAACAGGTAATACTGTGACTAAGTTTTCATTAAAATATACTTTTAAGTGTGAAACATTAGCAAGCAATGATGGCGAGTTAGTATAAGAAAAATTAAGCATTAAGTTTTTGCTTAGTTTATCTATACTGTTGGTAAAATCGACGCGAGAATTATTGTTTACTCCATCTAGTTTATAGTTAGTAAAACCTAAAGCATTAAAATCAAGTTTTAAGCCCGATAAGGCTGCACTTTCGGGGTAACCATTTGCAAAAAGTGATTTATTTGGCATAGGTTCGATAGCAATAACGTGCCACGCCGTACTAGTAAACAGAAGTAGGGTGAGTGTATTAAGCAACTTTTTAATCATAATTATTCTGCACTATCGGTTTTTTGGGAATGAATGAATTTACGTAAATAACTAAATTAGTCATAAACTTAATAATAGGTTGAAGTTGTCTTGGTGCGTGAAACAATATATTAGTAAACCCTCGTAAACTTGTTTTTTTAACTTCTTTAAAGCTATAAGATGGGCGATCATGTTTAAAATTGTTTTGCCAATCTAACCAAGCATCAGCTCTTGAAAAAGTACACTGAATAAACGCCAGTTGCTTTTCTATACTGAGATCTTTGAGTGTAAGACCAAATTGCTTCTCCCGAGTATTAGTTACATAGGTAGTAAACGAAAACTGCTTATTACCTCTGCTCATTAATAGCTCTATTTTATCGTTAACCCTGCATAAATGCGCATGCTCGGTTTCAATACCTACTCCGTTATCAGAGTAGTCGGTAATTTTAACTTTTAAAGTATGTCCATTCGCTAAACGAATACCCGCCGGAAAGTTTGCTTTTACGCGGTGTGAGTTTCTTACTTGACGAGCTTCAGCTGCTACCGCGACGGCAGCACCTAAAATAATAATATTATAGGTGGCCCATGCCATACTAATAATTAGCACTCCAATTTGATTTGGCTCACCAAAAAAGGCTCTTAAAGTACCCACAATAATGCCTAATAAGTTAATCGCGAGTAATACCATATAGGGTTTAGAAATACCCCAATCATAATGCTCTTTATTATTAAGTCCCCCTTTTTCAGTTACATTAAACTTGCCTTTATTTGGGTTAAATAAAGCAACAGTGGTGGGTTTTAATATATACCAAGCCAGTACTGTTTCGTAAACTTCACCCCAAAATGAGTACCTGTATTTACCTTGAATACGTGAGTTAGTCGCTTTTACTTGAATGAGTGTGGGTACAACATAAATAAATATGGCTAAAAATGGTGCGTAGATAATATAAGCGTTGAAATAGATGAGTGCTAAAGGAGCGGTTAAAAATACAATGCGAGGAACCCCAGATAAAAAGTGTAGCATGGCATTTATATAGCACAATCGTTGTGGCAGGTTTAACCCTTTGCCTAATAGCGGGTTATCAAGACGAAATATTTGCGCCATACCACGTGCCCAACGAATTCGTTGGCCAATATGAGCCGATAAACTGTCGGTGGCTAATCCCGCGGCTTGTGGAATATTAATATAAGCTGTTTTATAACCTGCGCGCTGCATTCTTAGTGCTGTGTGCGCGTCTTCAGTTACGGTTTCAAACGCAAAGCCGCCTATATCATCAAGTGCTTGGCGTTTTAATACCGCACACGAGCCACAAAAGAAGGTAGCGTCCCACATATCATTTCCATCTTGAATTAGGCCATAAAACAGCATGTTTTCGTTAGGGACTTGACTGTGGTTATTTAAATTTCTTTCAAAGGGATCGGCTGAAAAAAAGTGATGCGGGGTTTGCACTAAGCATACCTTACTATCTTTTAAAAACTGCCCCATGGTCATTTGTAAAAATGATCGAGCAGGAACGTGGTCGCAATCAAAAATAGCAATGTATTCGCCATCTGTATAGCGCATCGCACTATTCATATTACCCGCTTTGGCATGATTATTATCAGGGCGAGTTAAATAGCCTACGCCAACTTGTTCAGCAAATTGAGCAAACTCAGGGCGTTTGCCATCATCTAATATGTATACATTAAGCTTATCTGCGGGCCAATCAATGCTCATCGCCGCGAGTGTAGTGGGTTTCACTACGCTCAGAGGTTCATTATAGGTTGGAATATAAACGTCTACGGTTGGCCATAGGTCGGTATTTTTAGGCATGGCAATAGGTTTACGCTCAAGCGGGTTAATAGTTTGGAAAAAACCAAGAATTAGTACTAGCCAAGCATAGGTTTCAGCAAGCAATAAGCCCAAACCTAGGAATAAAGCGAGAGGATCATCCCAATTTAGTGTTTCAGTGTACCGCCACCATAAATAGCGCGAGGAGGTAGTGACCGATAGGGTGATCATGATAATAGTCGCCATTTGCCCTTTTACTCGTCTTAGTGAATAGGCTACCAATAAAATAAAACTAATAAATACAGCTTGAGCCTCTAAGCTAAACGGAATAGTGATAAAAATAGCCATTAAAAATAATATAAATGTAATAGCAATATATTTTATAAGTTTATTTTGCCAGATACTCGCATCTGCCATTGTTTTAAAAGCACTTTTTTTTGTTTTTTTAGTGCTTTTAGATAATAAACTTTTTAGTAACTTCCCTAGCTTTAAGTCAATCCAGCGTAGTTGTCTAAATGTATAGTTTACTGACGAGTGAAAATAATGAGTAATAGGCTCTTTTACAGCGCTATTTTTAGGCTCATATTTAAAAAACAATAAAAATAAACTTTGTAATACAAAGCGCAGGCTATTTGAGTAAATAAAGCTACGATAAGGTAACTTTAACTGCGGGTAATATGTACGCAAAGAGTTATGAGTAGTTAATTTATGAGGATTAAACTTTATAAATAATGAGCTAATAAGCGTTATAAAAGGAAATAAAAACGCTTCTACTACATTCATTTTGTGTTGATTAAAATAACTATGAAATTTAAACATCACGAAGCGAGCTAGCTTTTCTGTAAATAAAAGGCGCAAAAATAAATATAAAGTACGATTTAATGGGCGTCTATTTAAGGTACTCATAACTATAACGCTGCCTTGCTGACCAACCAGCCAGCAAGTGTTTCAATGTCGTCATTTGCTACACTATAGGGGGCGCAATTAAATGCAACATTACGATAAGCAGTCGCCTCTTTAACAACTTCATCATGGTTAATAAAGAAAGGGGCTATTAGCGGCAGTGTTGTTTGCCACAGTGCAAACAAATCAAACTCAAGTAATGAAGCTGAATTGTATTTGTTGACTAAAAAGTAGTGTTTCCAGTTATTCTTAGACTTTTTAAGTGCTAGTAAGCGCTTGTGAATTAAGCTGTGGCAAGTTGCATCACAGTTTACTAACTCAACAAAAATATCGTCGTGATTTAAACTGTAATGCGTAATATCTATATGTGAAGGGCAGTCGTATAGCATCCATGTATCAGGAGCAAGGTCTAATTGCTGGCAGCTATTTACTGTATCTATAACATCATCTGTTGTGGCTGAATTATCGCCAAAGGGCAGAAATATAATGCCATTACTATCTTGTTGAAACATTGATAGCGCATCATTAAATGTTTCAGCGTTACTCCAACCAAGAGTTTGTGTCCAAGGTAAACCAAAATGTAAGCTTAAATCACTTTTTGCGTCTAAGTCGATAGCA
Organism: Pseudoalteromonas sp. 20-MNA-CIBAN-0454; assembly: GCF_040308685.1. NCBI lineage: Bacteria > Pseudomonadati > Pseudomonadota > Gammaproteobacteria > Alteromonadales > Pseudoalteromonadaceae > Pseudoalteromonas > Pseudoalteromonas sp. 20-MNA-CIBAN-0454. The sequence goes on from NZ_JBEOOB010000047.1 coordinate 6,121, forward strand.
ATAACATCAACATCTGATTTTTTAAGTGCGCATGCGAGGTTGGCTACAATAGATGTGCCTCCTGTACCGCCTTTTATCCCTTTTATGAAAACTCTTTGCACTTTATTAAGCTACCTATTTATTTTGTGGTATTAACTGCACTGTCTATTTCCTTTAATAAAGGATACTTATTTATTGTTTTTATATTTTGTTGTTGATTAACTATTTCGACATAATCGTCACTTTGGCCGCCAAAGCGATGCGATAAGTTTTTAATGTCATTAGATGTTAACGTTTTTGACTCTTTAAAAGCTAAGCTTCTCATTGATAGTTATACTGCTTTGTTAATAGACTTTATTTTTTTAAAGTGGACTTTATTTAGCTATTATATATAGAATAGTGGTTAAAACTAGTGAAAAAGTATTTTAAAATAAGGGTTCTTAATTGCATCAGCTTAACATATCGGGATTAGCGCCTTTTGCTCAAGAGCTAAAAGTAACCTCAAGCTATGCTGTTTTAGCCCCTCAAGACAATATAGTTATCGAATTTGCGTTACAAAGCGTTAACGAAAGTTGTGCATGCAATATATTTATTGCATCTGCGCAGATTGAATCTTTTTTTGAGCTTCCTTCCTCAACTAATTTAATTACAGCTTATGAAAATAACCAGGTGCATTCATTTTCATTTAGCGCACAAAATAAAGATTTTGGTATTAAAGAGTTAGTAAAAAAAATGCTCAGTGAACTAAGTATTTACTCAGAAATAACCGAATCCTTAGTGTTTATTCATTTAAGTACGATGCAATTAGAGTCTATAAAAGAGCCAGAAGTTGAACAGCTGATGGAGTACTTTACGAAGTTTACTAAGCGCACTAATGCAACTTTGTTACTATTAGTTTCTGGGCCTGAAGTTGTTAAGTATCGCTTTTTAATCAGGCGTTTAAATAAATTATTCGATGGCAGTGTTTTTATTGATAATGATGCTGCAATACGTACCATCGACTATGATTACTGGCGCCATAGCACAGGTATATTAGCTAACGAGCAATATCAGTTGGTTTTTAAACACAATAAATTAATAGCAAAGCAAGCTATAGGTAACGAAGTAGAAAAGCCCGGTAGTAAGAACTTTTTTGATGAAGACGATGTGTGGCTTGTACAAAATGCAGTTCCTGAGGGGACTAAGTTGCCAGCACATTATCGCATTGTGGGTGATAATAAAGACTTATATAAAAAAGGCCCCAGGATAGAAGCTGCTACGCTTGTTTTTTCGGTAACCCGATATACTGATCTAAAACAACTAGCAACACATTGTTTTGAATTAAGAAAACACTGTGGTCGTTGGCTAAAGTTAGTAATTCAAAATGTAGATGGTATTATTCGTCATCAAGATGAGTGTTTATTTTTAACTCTTGGAGTAAACCTTATTTTATATAGTTTTTCTGAGCCGTCACGATTATTATCGCAAATTCAGTCAATTCAAGGTTTTCAATTTTCCAGGCCCTTACCGCCTTCTGTTGAGCATGTACTGCAGTACACAGAAAATACTTTTTCGAAGGGATATTTACCTTTTATAGAATTTACTCGCCAGGTTGAAATACACAGCAACTCCGCGGTTAATTTAGGAGTGAGTGGTGTGTTAGTCAAATTAGAGCTATTACCAAGAATAGACCCTATACATCCGCTGCATTTATTTCACATAAAGCGCGAAGGGGATGTGTTAAGTGTTGCTGAAAATACAATTTATTTATATTTACACGCGTGTAGAGAAAATGATGTAGATAATGCGATTAAACATTTATTTAAATTAGAAATTAGTGACTTTTTTGTACAGCAAAACCTGATATCGGAGCATTTTTATATTCAACAAGAATGTAAGCAACTTAGGCGTTATTATAAAGACAAAAATGTAATTGATTACTCTAAACAATTAACTGAAAACAACAGTTATGAGTTTGCCCCAAGTTTTATTAATAATTCAGCTATTGATATAGACAGCCCCGAACTTGTTATTACAGAGCGCGCAGATGCAACGCCTATTGTAATGAAGCTAAGGATATAAATTATGAGTATGAATCAATTTATTATTACGACCTTATTGGCAATGTTGCTCGGTGGTATATTGTGCCTAGCGGGTTCGTTTATATTATCTAAATTAAAAACATACTATCTACAGCTCACTTTTAAACACCAAGTTTTAGAGCCGTACATGTTTAAAAAAAATGAAAAGGACAAACCGTGAAGTTATCGGGTTTAGGTATTTGGAATCTCTATTTTTTAGTAAAGTTTGTACTTTTTTATTATGGTGCCATAAAATTTGATTTTTTAAGTAATGCTGCTTTAGCTGCCTTATTTGCACTTACCTTTAGTAATTCACAAGTAGATAAGCTAAAGCACTTTATTGGCGCGGTGTTTGCGATTGTATTGCTTTATAAAGATTCATGGTTACCTCCAATTGATAGATTAACCAAACAAGCGGGAAATATTCAAGATTTTAGTTTAGGTTATTTTGTTGAGTTGTTTGGCCGCATAGTTAATTACGATATGCTGTTGGGCTTATTTATTATTGTTATTTGTTTTTGGTATACCTCGCAGTGGATCCGCTTTACTACAGTAACAATAGCTGGATTAATTTTTATAGGTTACCAGGGGGCGTTAAAGCCAAATGATATGGCAGTGTCGGTGCAAAATTCGCCTAATCAAGAGCAAGAGTTTAGTAATACTGCTGTAGTTACCCAAAAGCTAGATTCAGCAGATCAGCAATTAAATGATTTTTATAAGCAGCAGAGCCAATTAGTTAGCTACTTTCCAGATGAGTATAACGGCACGCAATTTGACGTTGTTGTTTTAAATATATGCTCCCTAGCTATTGCAGACTTAAACGCTATAGGCGTTAGTTTAGATGATGTTTATAGTGATTTTGATATTGTTTTTTCTGATTTTAATTCAGCTACGTCCTACAGTGGTCCTGCCGCCATTAGGTTACTACGGGCAAGTTGTGGGCAAACAAGCCAACCAGCACTATTTGATGATGCGCCAGAGCAATGTCACTTATTTAATAACCTAGAAAAGCTAGGATACGACAGTCATTTAGTTATGAATCATGATGGCCATTTTGACGGCTTTAAAGATTTAGTGAAAAAACAAGGTAAGCTAAATAGCCCACTATTTGATACCACATCATTACCTGTTGCGCAGTATAGCTTTGACAGTAAACCTATTTATTCAGACGAGGCGGTGCTAAATAGTTGGCTTGAAGAGCAAGGCGATAGCTGCGCACCATGCGCTATGTATTACAATACGATTAGCTTGCACGATGGCAATCAACTGGCTAATAGCAGGCGCATGAATAGTAATGAAAGTTATCCTGTTAGACAACAAAATTTATTTTCAGATATTAATCAGTTTATTAAAAACTTAGAAAAACGCGGCCGCAACGTGATGCTAATGTTAGTGCCAGAGCATGGCGCTGCACTGCAAGGCGACAAAGTACAATTTGCAGGGCTGCGCGAAATACCAAGCCCTTCAATAGTAACAGTGCCAGCGGCAATTAAGTTTATAGGTCCTGACTTGCCTCGTATGTCGCAAATAACAGTGGCAAATACAAGCAGCTACTTTGCTCTATCTGAGCTGATAACTAAGGTGATGAAGAGTAATTACTTTGCAGGGAAAAGTAATAATATGGCAGAATTAGTGAGCCAGTTACCCACTTCGCAAAAAGTAGCAGAAAATGCCGGAACAATAATGATGTATGTTAATAAACGTCCATATATTCAATTGGATGGCGGTGAGTGGACTTTATATCCCCGAGGGTGAGTTATTTTTTATATTTAGCTCAAGCAAAAAAAACGCATATATGTCCAAATTTGTTTACATTAAACTATCCAGCTGATCAGAGTTAGCGTATTATTCAGCGCAAATAGTTTCCCCTTATTTGAGGCTGTATGCGTTTAGATATTCATTGTGCGGATCGAGTTGGTATTGCTCAAGAAATCCTTAATATTTTAGTTAACTATAATGTTGATTTAAAAGGGATTGAAGTCGACTCAGTTAATTGTCGTATGTATGTTAGCTTTCCTGAAATAGAATTTGAGCAGTTTCAAAAAATCATGCCATCAATTCGCTTAATTGATGGTGTGCATGATGTACGCACCACGGCATTTTTACCCTCAGAGCGTGAACATAACGAATTAAATACGCTACTAAGAGCACTACCCGATGGCGTTATTTCTATAGATGCCAAAGGTTGGGTGCGTTTATGTAATGACGCAGCGTGCAAAGATTTACAACTAACAGAAAAAGAAGTTATTGGTGCCAATATTAATAACTTACTTAAAGGTTTTAATTTTACTCGCTGGCTTGAGGGTAAAGAAGTACTTGGCCAAACTACGCGCGTAGAAGTGGCAGGTGAAGATTTTATTGCGGATATTTTACCCATTGCTGTTCCGCAAAGTAACGAAGGCGATGTGCTAGCCGGGGCGGTAATAAATATTAAATCGCAAAGTCGCTTAGGCCAACAAGTAAGTGCTTTTAGACGCTATGGACAAGAGAGCTTTGCTACTATTCATAACTTTAGCACTGCAATGCGCCGAGTAGTGCGTGAAGCACGCAAAATGGCGCAGTTAGAGGCGCCTATTTTAATTACTGGTGAAACCGGTACTGGTAAAGAGTTACTTGCACGTGCATGTCATTACGCTTCTAATCGCTCTGTTAAGCCTTTTATTGCTTTGTCGTGTGCTTCGCTACCCGATGATGTGGCCGAATCTGAATTATTTGGTTATGCCGGTTACGAAGAAAACGCCGCGCCAAAACGTGGCGTACTTGAACAAGCCGATGGCGGTACTGTATTTTTGGATGAAGTGGGCGAAATGTCTACTCAATTACAAACCAAGTTACTGCGCTTTTTACAAGATGGCACATTTAGAAAAGTAGGCGATGAAAACGAAGTAAAAGTTAATGTACGTATTGTTGCTGCCACTCAAAAAGACTTGCCTGCTATGGTGCAAGAAGGTGTTTTTAGAGAAGACTTATATTACCGTATTAACGTTTTAACGCTAGAAATAGCACCACTGAGAGATCGCAAAGCCGATGTGGGGCCGCTTGCTGAGCACTTTATTCAAAAGTACGCACAGCAAAATGGTCATGACGTGCCGTTGTTATCACAAGAGTGTTTAAGCTTTTTACAAGATTATCCGTGGCCGGGTAATGTGCGCCAATTAGAAAACGCAATTTACCGTGCTGTGTCTTTGTTAGATGACAGTGAATTACGCGTTGAGCATTTACAGCTCCCTACATTTACCCATGATTTAGGGTATTTAGAATCAGATTTTGAAGGCTCACTTGATCAAGCAGTTAAACGCTTTGAAGCTACGTTATTACGTAAGCTATATCCTGCTTATCCTAGCTCACGCCAACTAGCAAAGCGCCTTGGTTTAAGCCACACCGCGGTGGCAAACAAGTTACGTGATTATGGTATTAATCGTAAAACAGTAAAAGTTTAGTAACGCAAAGTAATAACTATAAGCTTAAACGTGCGCGGGTAGCTTATAGTTATTTACTTTAATAAAGTAAACTTTGGCTAAACGCGTGTGATACACTTAATTTAACTTTAACTGGTAAGACCTCTACCGTGAACTTATACATTCGACTTATTTTATTGTTTTTTAAAATTAAACGTAACCATGACTATCAACACTTACTTGATACGGTAGATATTGATTACAAAGCCCTACCTACAGATTGCGATATAAACTTACATTTAACTAATTCACGTTACTTGGCTATGATGGATTTATCGCGCACTTGGATGACAGAGCGGGTGGGTTTATTAAAGCACATATTAAAACGTCGTTGGTTTCCAATTGTAAACGCGACTGCTATTACTTATATTCGCGATATAAAACCTATGCAGCGTTATAAAATTAGCACCCGTTTAGTGGGCTGGGATCATAAGTACTTTTATATAGAGCAAAAATTTCACTCTCAGCGTGGCTTACACGCAATTGCTTATGTGCGCGGCGTATTTAAAAGTAAAAAGGGCATAATTAGCATTGAAGAAATGCTGGAAGTAGCTGACTTTAAAGGTGTAGCCCCTATTTTACCAAGTGAAGTAATGCACTGGAAAGAAATGTTAGAGCAGAAAAAAGTAACTAATTTACCACGATAATAATAGTTAACCTGAGCTCTGGTTAGTTATGAGTAATAATCAATAGTTGAAAAAAAAGGCCTTACGGCCTTTTTAACACACATGCTTATTACTATTAAAAGCTGTATTTAACCCCAAACATCGCCACAATTGGGTCAATTTTAACGGTTGACGTTAATGCTTGAGCGCCATCGGCATAGACAGTTGCATCAGTTTCAATATCCATAATTGAAACCATAGCGTGTAGGCCCCATTTTTCATCTATTTTATAGTTAGCACCCACTTGCGCTACAAAGCCAAACGAATCATCAAGTTTAACTTCTACATCATCTGTTCCAAGTACTGTTTTTAGTGCTTGAGAAGGTTGCTCATCAAAGAAAGTTGTATAGTTAACACCTACACCAACAAAAGGGCGAAACGCGTAGCTTGAATCTAAAAAGTGATATTGCGCTACTAACGAAGGAGGTAAATGCTTAATGTTAGCTATTTTATTGCCCGCTAAACCACCCGCGCCATTTATATCATGTGAAAACGGTGTAGCTGCAATTAACTCTAACACCCATTGCTCATTAAAAGCATAATCAACAGTAATACCTAACTGAGTATCTGAACCCGGATTAAGTCCTAGGGCAGAATTTTCGTTAATTGGTGAGCTAGTACTATCAGGGTTTACGTTTATAGCACCCACGTTTACGCTAAAGTTAGCGTGTGCAGCAGGAGAGAGTGCTAATAAAGAGGTGAGTAATGCAATGCTTAATTTAGTTTTCATGTTGTTCTCCAAGAACTACTTTGTGATTGCCGCTATTATTATTCATTAACACAAACAATAACTTGTTTTAGATCAAGGTTTCAGAAATGTTTGAAGTTAGCAAAATCATTTATTGATTTAGATTAAGTTTCTCCACAGTACATAACAAAAGCTATTGACTTATTTAGGTAATATTCAGAATAAAATCAGCCAAGTTTGTTAAACTTATCTTTATGTCTTCTTTTCAATATTAAGCAGGTTAAATGAACGCTACCCAGCAGCTGTTTCTTCATGGTTCAATTTCTAAAGCGCTGCTTAAGTTAGGTATTCCTATAATTTTAATCAATGTTTTACAGTCGGCGTATCAACTCACTGACGCTTTTTGGGTGGGGCGTTTAGGGGCTGCGCAAGTTGCTGCTGTGTCTATTAGTATGCCTGTTACTTTTTTAGTCATTGCCATAGGTGCAGGGTTGGCGATGGCGGGGGCTATTTTATCGGCGCAATATATGGGAGCAGGGCAGCAAGACAAAGTAAATCATGTTGCCGCGCAAACTATGTTAATGGTGACGCTAACAGCCATAGTGCTGGGGGGCATAGGTTATATGCTATCGCCTTATTTTTTAACCCTTTTAGGGGTAGAAGACGCTGTTTATGGCGATGCACTTAAGTTTATGCATGTATCGTTTATTGGGGTTATTTTTGTATTTATTTATGCCATGTTCCAATCGTTAATGCGTGGTATTGGCCAAACAAAAGTACCGCTAATTATTGTGAGCGTGACCGTATTGCTTAATTTTGTACTCGATCCGTTATTTATTTTTGGCTATGGCAGTTTTCAAGGCTTAGGGGTAATGGGAGCTGCACTGGCAACTTTAGTAACGCAGAGCTTAGCTGCACTTGCTGGGGTAATTATATTTTTACGCGGCCGTCATGGTATTCAATTACAGCTAAAAAGTTTTTACCCCGATTGGCAATATATAAAACAAGCCTTCTTTTTAGGCGCTCCGGGTTCAATTGAATTGTCGGCTCGTGCTTTTGGTTTAATTATCATGTCTTTTTTAGTGGCAAGTTTTGGCACGCAAACGATTGCATCTTACGGTGTTGGCTCCAATGTTTTACAAATGGTGATGATCCCAGCAATGGGTTTGTCGATGGCTGTGTCTACATTAGTGGGGCAAAATATGGGCGCAGGAAACCCCAAACGCGCTGCGCAAATAACTCAGCTTGCTAGTTTATGGGGCTTACTAGGCCTGTCGTTTGTGGGAGGGGTAGCCTATTATTTTGCCGAGCATTTAGTTGCATTTTTTATTCCCGATGATGGGGCTGTAATCGCTAAAGGCGCAAAATTTATTCGCATAATGTGTTTAACTTGGGGGGGAATTGGTGTACAACTTTGTGTCGTGGCTGCTTTTAGGGCATCAGGCAATATGCTTAATGCTATGTTAGTTGCCCTGTTATCACAGGGGGTTGTACAGTTTCCTGCGGCGTATATTTTATCTAAACATACGCAATTAGGAGATCACGGTATTTGGTATTCATTTGCCATTACCAACGTAGTTATTGCGCTTATTACCTATGCGTGGTTTGCTCAAGGTTCGTGGCAAAAAACTATTTTAACCAAAGAAGACAAAGACATAGCAAAAATTAGCCAAGAAGCTTTCATCGAAGAAGGCAGTCACTAAACATTGCGGTGGGGTTTGCTGCCGTATAATTAATTTTATAAGGAATAACTATGTCTGTTTTGGTTGCTATAGGGGATCGTGATAATTCTAAGCTGGTGTCGCAGTTACAAGCACGCTTACCTAATATACACATTGAGCAATACTCACAGTGTGAAGATTTCAGTAAAGTTGAGTTTGTATTAGCCTGGTATGCACCAAAAGAACTATGGGCACAATTACCTAATTTAAAAGTGGTGTCGTCGTTTGGTGCTGGGGTTGATAGCATTGATTTAGACTTGCTGCCAGAGCATGTTGAAGTAGTGCGTATTGTTGACTCCCAATTAGAAGTAGATATGGCCGAGTATGTACTTACTCACGTATTGGCGCAAAAACTACAATTAAAAGAATATTATCAAAAACAAGCCGCAACGCAATGGAAACCAAATAGGGTATTAAGTCACAACAAAGTGGCTATTTTAGGCTTTGGTCAATTAGGCAGAGCTTGTGCGCAAAGACTCGTTGATAATGGCTTTAGCGTGAGCGCGTGGGCACAAAGCCATAAAGACGTGAATAACGTGACCATGTATTATGGAGAACATGGGCTAAACGAAATGCTGCCTAATACAGATTATTTAGTGTGCTTATTACCGCTGACCGAAAACACGGCCGGAATTATTAACAAAGATTTATTGGCTAAATTACCCGCCCATGCAGTATTAGTAAATGCGGCACGCGGCCAGCACGTAATAGAAGCTGATTTATTACAGGCACTTAATAGTGACCGTTTACGCGCCGCCACGCTTGATGCATTCGATCAAGAGCCATTACCAAGTGAGCATCCATATTGGCTGCATCCTAAAATAACCATAACACCACATTGCGCTGCATTATCAGATGTTAACTGCGTTATTGAACAAATTGAAGTGAGTATTCAATGCTTAACTAATGGCACACCACTTAAAAACCGGGTTGATAGAACCAAAGGCTATTAGCCACAAAGAAAATGATTTGATAAACATCTTGTTAACAGGTGTAATTTTTATTATTGTATGAAACTTATTCTTACTAATAAAAATAATATCGAGAATACTATGAAGTCTAATCAGGGCGGCGTTAAATTAAGTTTAGTGGTTATATCTATTATAATTTTAGGAGTATCGGCATGGTTTAACCAAGCCCATGCTAGCGAGCTTGCGCTAATACTCTATTAAAACAAAACCTATGCTGAGTTTTTATCAAACCTAGCATAGGTTTTTTGCTATAAGCACTAAAATTATCTCCTTAATTAGTTATCTAATTTAAGTCCTCAGTATGCTGCTTGTTGTATCACACCACAATTTCATTCTTTATATTGCTAATAGTTATCGGGTTAGTCCAGATTGACGATGATAGTTGCTCAGCGTCAGCCTTATGCTGGGTGCTAAATTAATAAGCACGACATCGGAGATAAGAATGACGACAGCACCTAAGTACGTAGAAGGGCATAACCTGTTACGCGGGAAATCGGTTTTAGTAACGGCCGCCGCAGGCGCGGGCATTGGCTTTTCAGCCGCATTACGTGCAGCCGAAGAAGGGTGCCGGGCATTAATGATATCTGACATTCATCCACGTCGTTTAGATGAAGCTGTAGCTAATATAAAAGCGCAAACAGGTTTGCAACAGGTGTTTGGCCAATTGTGCGACGTAAGCCAAGAAGAACAGGTTCAGGTATTGATCAATGCAGCAGAGGATAAACTCGCCGGTGTTGATGTGCTTATTAATAATGCTGGCCTAGGTGGTCAAACCGCAGTGGTAGATATGAGCGACGAGCAGTGGAGTAAGGTGATGGACATTACTCTTACCGGTACATTTCGTATGACCCGTGCAATGCTGCCATTTATGCAACAACGCAAGGCGGGTGTAATCATTAATAATGCCTCAGTATTGGGTTGGCGAGCACAAAAAGAGCAAGCACATTACGCCGCTGCTAAAGCCGGTGTTATGGCATTTACTCGCTGCTCGGCATTAGAAGCTGCTGAGCATGGAGTGCGAATTAACGCGGTATCGCCATCAATCGCTTTACATGAATTTCTTAAAAAAGCCTCAAGTGCCGACGTACTTGAGCAATTAGCCTCAAAAGAAGCCTTTGGTCGTGCTGCCGAAGTATGGGAAATCGCCAACGTGATGATGTTTTTAGCCAGCGATTACTCGTCTTACATGACGGGCGAAGTTGTGTCTGTTAGTTCACAGCGTGCTTAGGGGGGCAAAATGGCAAATAAAATAATTACTAGCAAAGCGCAATTACTCGCTTCAACCGGACTTGATTTAGGCGTAAGCGACTGGATTGCAGTCGAGCAAAGCCGTATTGATATGTTTGCCGAGGCAACGGGAGATCATCAATGGATCCATGTCGATCCTATTAAGGCTGCAGAAGGCCCATTTGGCGCATGTATTGCGCATGGTTATTTAACCCTGTCATTAGTTAATTATTTTTTACCTCAGTTGGTAGATGTGCAAAATATAAGCATGGGAGTTAATTATGGCTGCGATAAAGTACGTTTTCCTAATGTGGTTAAAGCGGGCAGTAAAGTACGCGGCACAGGGCAAATAATTAGTGTGGAAGAAGTTAAAGGCAGTGTGCAAGTGATCACGCGAGTAACCATTGAAGTGGCAGAGCAACAAAGGCCAGCCTGCGTGGTAGATACCATTAGCCGTTATTCGTTTGTCTAAATGTTTTGGTTAAGCACGACTAAAGCATAACACTTAAACAGCTAGCGGTTATGTTACAAATAATAGTATTAAATTGCTTAATATAAGAGTGCAATTTAAGAATAACGGTTATTGATAAAAGGTTGGATTTAATTACACAAACGAGGGGTAACATGGTCAATACTGATACGCGTTATATTATTTGGTTGCTGGATTTTTTATCTAGCTTGGGAATGGATACCAACACCATTGCTGCCAACAATGGTATCAGTCGCAGTGAGCTCCACAAACCTAATGTGCTCATTAATGCTAAACAGCATCGAGGTTTACTAACTGATGCACAGCAGTGTTATGAGGGCAGCGATCTTGGACTCATATTAGGTTTAAAACGCTCTATTGCTACCCACGACCAACTTGCATATTTAATGATGAGCAGCGCGACGCTGCGCGATGCCAGCCATATTGGGCTTAAATATCAAAATTACTCAGGCCGCTTTTCTGGTAATTTAGTAGTGACCTCCTTTAGTGAAATTCAAGCCGAAGGCTGTTATCAAATTGACGCTAAAACTGAGCTGGGTGAATTGCGTGTATTAGCAATAGAAGATTTACTTGCCAATATAGTCACGACTTGTCGTTGGGTGCTTGGTCAAGCATTGCCTATTACTAAACTACGTTGTAATTATCCGGCGCCAGTTCATGCTGAGCGTTACCAAGCCATTTTTAATTGCCCCGTCGAATTTGATGCCCCAGTAACCCAGCTATTTTTTGATGCTGCGATTTTGGATCAACCACTCCCGCAGTCGAGCCCTGAAAGTGTCAACTTCTATAAAAAACTGTGCGAAGAAAAAAGCATTACTCGAAATCATGGCGACATAGCATGGCGCTTGTCGCAAATTATTGTTGAAGATCCTGCCAGTCCTCCATCGCTGCACGATGCAGCACTAAAGCTGCATTGTAGTTGCCGTACCTTGAGCCGTAAGTTATTGGCGCAAGGTTGGCGCTATCAACAATTAATCGATCAAGTACGAGAGATACATGCGCGGCGACATTTGAGCGATCCTACGTTATCAATCACTCGCATTGGTCAGCAACTTGGGTATGCCGATAGTTCGGGGTTTCATCGCGCTTTTAAAAAATGGACTGGGTTGTCGCCAAGTGCTTTTCGCCATGCGTTATTTGCGGTGCGCTAATCGCTAGTTAATGGCTAGATCGGATAACAACTTGGCGCAATGAGACAAGCTTTATTAACCACTCAGACCTATTATTTTAACCATGATTTAACATGTTTATTTTGCACAGCAACAGGAAGGTATAATAATAATGAAAAAATATGATGGCCTTAATCAATCAATGCTAGAGCGCTTTGCAACTCGTCCGGGTCGCAAAGAATTATTACCAGAGTTAAGCGAAAAAGCGCAAGTTGCGCTTATGTGTCGCATGCTTATTCGTGAAGGATGGGATGAGCATATTGCAGGGCATATTACTTACCGATTAGAAAACGGTAATATTTTAACTAATCCATGGGAGCTCGCTTGGGGGGAGTTAACCGCCAGCGATATCGTTACGCTAGACCCAAAGGGGAATGTGCTTGATAGTGATTGGAATGTGACCCCAGCGATAGGTTTGCATTTACAGCTGCACGCAATGCGACCTGATGTACATGTTGTTATTCACAATCATCCGCATTGGAGTGGTATTTGGGCTTGTATGCAAAAAGTGCCGCCAGTATATGACCAAGCAAGTGCTTATTGTGGTGTTGAATTACCACTTTATGATGAATATGAAGGCACCTTTGAAAACGAAGCAACTAGCTTATCAGCAGTTGAAGCGCTCGGTGATGCTAAGTGGGCATTACTGGCAAACCACGGCTCGTTAGTGGTGGGTAAAAATCTGCGCCAAGCACACCTAAGAGCAATTACTTTAGAGTGGCGCAGTAAACGCGCGTATGAAGTGGAATTAGCAGGTGGCGGACGACCATTAAGTGATGAAGAAGTTAAAAAAGTGTCTATTGCTGACGACAACGGTTTCCCTTTTGTTTGGGAAGCAATGGCGCGTAAAGAATTACGCCTAGATCCAGGTTTAGTCGACTAAATTTGTCGGATTCACTTAGCTAAGTAGAAGGAATAAAAAATGAAGCTTACAGTAACTCCGCTTGATAATGTTGGCGTAGAAGTGTCGGGTTTCGATATTAACGAGCCACTTACCGATGAAATAAAAGCTGAACTAAAAGCACTATGGTACGAACACGCTATTTTAGTGTTTCGTGATCAGGATATTAGCCCTGAAAAGCAAATTGAGTTTAGTCGCATTTTTGGCCCGTTAGAATTACATCCGTTAAAAGTTACCACCAGTGATAAATATCCAGAGTTATTTGTGCTACAAAATGGTGGCCCTATGGATAAGTTTCAAACTGCTTTTTATAAAGGCGAAGAAATTGTGGGTCGGTTAGATTGGCACATGGATTTGCATTATACAGCGCGTCCAAATCATGGTGCATTGTTGCGCGCTGTGGTGGTGGCAGCAGAAGATGGCATGACCGGCTTTGGCGATTTAGCAAAAGCGTACGATGCACTCGACGACGACACTAAAGCTTTAATTGAACAGCTAGAAGTGGTTTACAGCTTTAGTATGCAGCGCCGTCATATGCGTTACGTTAACCTAGATGGTTATGAGCCTGGCCCTAACAGCCCAACAAAACCAACCGACATTGGCTTTCCTGACTTTTCAGACGCTGCTTACCCTATGGTAGTTACACACCCGATCAGTGGCCGTAAAGTACTTGAGGTGGTAGAGCAGTTTTTAGATAGAGTTGTTACTCCACAGCAATTTGGTTTATCGAATGATGAATCTATAGAGCTACTTGAGCGACTTATAGTTACTCCGTTCCATTAATTAATGTATTTACCTATCTCATTAATACATGGAATATGCTTCTGTTGATCAC
>NZ_JBEOOB010000048.1:0-18996 GCF_040308685.1 Pseudoalteromonas sp. 20-MNA-CIBAN-0454
CCTTCAGTCTTTATCTAAACAAACATTGCTAGGCTTAAAAGCATCCTTAATTTTTAAAATCCCTCTGCTTATTCAAATAACGCTGTATTAAACTGCTTTTTTATTCATTTTTAGGCATGCGAAATACTGTGCTTTCACAGTGAGAGGGAATTACGGAGAGTTTTTGAAGTGAAATTTTAAGCCAGTAGCTTTTCGCAATTACTAACGTTGGCGCGCCGCTTTCTGTTTAGGTGTTCGCAGTATCCTTCGTGCGACGCTGGGCGACCTACTGCACCATGAAATACGCGACTAAATTGTGTGGTGAGTTTTAGCCAGTTTTCGGGGGTAATGTTTACTCTTTGTAACAGGGGTAAAGTGCTGCTTTCGATATAGCCTGCTTTACCTTCGCGTATACAACGCCCGGTTAATTCTACTAGTTCAAGGTAAGATTTAAGCTCAAATGGTAATCCTTTTGCCATTTGCTTTTTTGGTTTACCTGAAAAGCGTAGGAGTTGCTTCGGTTGCTTACCCGCAGTGGCACTTTCAATGCGTATTTTTACACTGGTATGGTCTGATGTTTCAGGTGTTGCTGCTGCCTTTGCTCTTATTGGGTTTAAATCAACATATGCCATACAGGCGATTAATGCCGCTTCATCTAAAAGGGCTTGTGATTTAAAGCGTCCCTCCCAAAAGCGGCCGGTACAGTTATCTTCTTTATTAGCTCTGCGCGCAATGTCTTCATTTAATAAGCGCATAAACCAACTGATATTAGCTAAGCGTTCTCGGTATTCAATGATTGTTTCATTTAGAAAGAGCCATTCAATTTTACTTAGCTCTTCACCTTGCAGATATTTGTTAGTGAGTACAGTGCCTTTACAAAGCCTGTGCCACCGCTGAATAATGGCTTTATCGGTTAGTCGCTTGGCTTTTTTATCATCAACATAGAGTACTAAGTGGGTGTGATTACTCATTACTGCATACGCACACACATCGATACAAAATACGTTAGCGAGGGCAAGTAATTTGCTTTCAACCCACTCTCTGCGATGTTCATACGATTGATTAGTAAAGTTGTCTACGCCGCATAAAAATGCACGGCGTACGCAGCGCGAAATACAGTGGTAGTATTTTGTATCGACCAAACTTACCTGACGCTTTCTTGCGATAGCCATGTGACACCCTGCTTAATTATTGCACTAAAAAGAGCATAGTTAATTACACTGATATTACAAATATTAGGGTGGGTGTCTATTTAAAGAATTCTAGCCAGAGCTTAGTTAATCATGCTGATATTACCAATATTAGGATGGGTGTCTGTTTAAAGAATTCTAGCCAGAGCTTAGTTAATCATGCTGATATTGCAAATATTAGGATGGGTGTCATCTTAAAGAATTTTTAGCGTCGCTTTTAAAAGCTTTAACATAAGAAAGTTACAAAACGCAGGTCGGTTAAGCTAAGCGCCACCCGAAGAACGAATGCCACCATCACTCAGATCATTGTATATCAACTTAAAATAGCTCTCATTTAACATTTAAAGCCAAGCTAGTCTAACCAATCTCTTTCAGCGCATTTAACGCTGCGTGGGCTTTATCTGCTTGTACAAAAATATGGTCGTGATAAAACGCAGCTACCACATTAGCGCTAATGCCATGCTCTGTCAGTTTGGCAGATACTGCCGCTGTTAAGCCTACAGCCTCAAGGCTGGAATGTACGTTAAGAGTAATTAAACTATATTTTCCCTCGTAAGTAATTCCTGCTTTATCGGCAGTTTCAGCTTTCAAAATAAGGGTTAGCCCTTCTTCTTCAACGTAAGTGGCCAGTGGGTTTAAATGAACATAATCGGCAAGTGAGCCTGCCAAACAGCAAAATATGTACTCACCTTGTTTAAGCACAGGCTGCATTGATTTTAATAATTCGTTTAACTCTAAAATTCCGGCCATGGTCGTTCCTTACAATGTGTTATTTAGTGACTTTTAGCTGCGCGACTAGCTCGCTAAGCCTCGCTATTTTTATATTACTTAGTTGCCTGTAATCAAAATACGGGCACACAATAATATTATTAATAGCGTCTATTGCAAACTCGTCATCGAGCCAATCAAACTGCGTTTGTAATTTACCGTGTTGGAGTAAATTTTTAGCGTGGGTGCGCCCGGCAATTATGTGCAGTTGGTTTTTATTGCTAGAAGCTTTATCTGCAGAAGTAATAGTAAGATTAGGCGCGCTAAACAGTAGGGCGGTTTTACTGTTTTTTTGAAGTAAAAATTCATCGCGATATTGCTGCCAAGTAGGCGCTTGTTTTGCAAATGAGTAATGCTCACTAGGCAGGGCAAACAATACTTTAGCGTATACGTTAAATACTTTACGCCAACCATTACCGCAATGTTGGTTTATAGTATTTATTTGCTCATTAATAACGGGCTCTAGGCTGTTGAGCGTTTCGAAGTAGGGCATTGGCGGGGCCTTTGCTACATACACCGCCACGTTAAATTGCTCGTCACCTAAACCAATTAACTGCTTGCTCAAATTAGCCTGCCTTATTTTGCGCTAAAATACGATCGAGATTATTAGCAAAGTTTTGGCGATCGGTTTGGCTAAGCGGCGGCGGCCCGCCACTCATTTCTACGCCGCTCGAGCGCATGGTATCCATAAAGTCGCGTACATTAAGTATTGAGCGAATATTCTCAGTAGTATAAAGCTCGCCACGCGGGTTGAGTGCTTGCCCGCCGTTGTCTATTACTTCACTGGCCAGTGGAATATCGCCGGTGATCACTAAGTCACCTTTAGCAATACGTTTTACTATTTCGTCATCAGCAATATCAAAACCCGAAGACACTTGTAAGCGGCTAATATATTTTGATGGCGGGATACGCATGGCATGATTAGCCACTAATATGGTTTCGGTTTGTGTGCGCTCAGCGGCCCTAAAAAGTATTTCTTTGATAACCACTGGACACGCGTCTGCATCTACCCAAATTTTCATGATTAAATCTTTAAATTGCTCTAGTATTTAATTGATCCTATAGCAATTTTTTTTAATCGGCTAGCAAACTTTATTATAGCTATTACGTAATATTAATAACCACTCAAAAAGGAGCTTAAATGAACAAAATAAAATATTTTTTACTCACCATTACACTATTTTCACTCAGTGCATGTACTAGTCCGCCAGAAGGGATCACTGCGGTTAAAAACTTTGACTTACAAAAATATCAAGGTAAATGGTACGAAATAGCACGGCTAAATCATTCGTTCGAAGAGGGTATGGAGCAGGTTACTGCTAACTATACTATTAATGACGATGGCACTGTAAAGGTAATTAATAAGGGCTATATTACTAAAGAACAACAATGGAAGAATGCTCAAGGCCTTGCAAAATTTGTGGGGGATTCTGACATAGGACATTTTAAAGTATCGTTTTTTGGTCCATTTTATGGGGCTTACGTTATTTTTGAACTTGAGCAAGCTGATTACCAATATGCATTTATAACGAGTTATAACAAAGATTACTTATGGTTTTTATCACGTACGCCACAGGTAGGCGATGAGTTAAAAGAGCACTTTTTAAAAACAGTTAAAGACTTAGGCTTTGCAACTGAGCAAATTATTTGGGTTAAGCAAAAATAAATGTAAAGGGGGTTTACAGTAAATACTTACCGCTAGAACAATTGTAATAACTATTTAAACTTAATGCTCGCAATAACTAAAATGGCAAGCAATGAGCTTACCATTTTAGTTATTTACTACTTATTTAAAACTACATTAGCAGATCAGTATTTTACTAACTTAGCCTAGTTTAATACTAAAAGTAGAGTAGTTAAGGCTGTTACAACCAAATTTAACACACTAAAAACTTTAACAAGCTGAGTTATAAAATTATAAAAAACCATTATAATTAAAGCACTTAGCGACATATAACCACAAAAAAGCAACGTACCATACCCGCCTTGATCATTCACACAAAGGAGCAGACTTAGTAAAATACTGATCCAAGCGGTAACTAGGAGGTATTTTCTTTGTAAATTAGTCGGCCGTTTTTTAAAAATATCTTTAAAATGATTAAATTTAGCCAACGCAAACGCGTTAAAAGCCAGCAAACAGAGGCTAAATTGTAATAACTCCATCATGCTTTTTGTCCTTTTAAGTCAGAACTAGTATTTTTTTTTATCGCTTTTGTAGTTGGCTTGGCAGTACGTAATTTTTCGGTTTGTATAAAAAACAATATGCCTGAGAGTATAAACAGCGCATCAAAGGTGAATAACGCCCACTGTTTATTTATTAAATAACTAACTATATTACCGTTAGTTGTTAGCGCATTAATTACAGGCACTGCTAAACAGGCTAAGCTATTTATTGCCGCCATAACTCGCCATTGCACTCTATCGCGCTTTATAAGCGCTACAATAGCCACCACAAGCCAGGTTAAAAAGAACGCCAACACTTCTTTATCAGCACGCCCGGCAACTTGTAGGCTAAGTACTCTATTAGCAATAAAAAACGCACAGGTAGCTAAAGGAAGCCCCATTAAAGTAGCTAGGTTTAATCCTTCGACTAATTTTAAGCCAAACGATGGATGCGCATTTTTTTTCATTCGCTCACGTAAGCGTTTTGCCCACATAATGCAGCCAGAGGCAATCATTACACAACCCGCAATACCTCCTAAAAAGTAGAGCCAACGTAGTAAGGGTTCGGCTAAGCGCCCGGTATGCATTGAGTTTAACGATTCATAAAGCGCTTTACCTGCACTTAGTTCTTCATCGGTTTGGGCTACTAACTCCCCTGTGGCGCCACTAAATATTAACCGCGGCGTTTGGTCACGAAATGCTTTTTGTGGGCTAACTAGTACAGTGATAGTTGATGCTGCCATATTAGGATTACTTACCTGTACACGGCGAATATCAGCATTTGGCCACTTAGTATAAAGTTGATCTAAAATGCTATTTACTTTTACCATAGGCGCTGCACCCTGCGCTTTGTCAGTTACATTATTACGCGGTGTAACATCATTAAAAAAGTCTCGCATACCTTTGTCGTAACTAGTTTCTGCCGGGTAAGGAAACAGCATAAAGATTAAGGTAATTAACCCAGTGTAGGTAATCATTAAATGAAAGGGCAGGGCTAATACTGAGCTTATATTATGAGCGTCGAGCCATGTACGGCTGCCTTTATTGCGCCTAAAGGTAAACATATCTTTAAAAATACGCTTGTGGATCACCACCCCCGACACAATGGCAATCAGCATAAATAAACTTGCAAAACACACAATCCAGCGCGCTGTAATAACATCTATGTAATGTAAATCAAAATGCAGGCGATAAAAAAAGTTACCGCCTTTGGTTTCTCTAAAAGGTGCAAGCGGCTGCATAGTATTTGGATCTAATTGCGTGTCTTCAAATTTACTTCTACGCTGGCCCGGCTCTTTAGGTTTTGCAAAGCCGTAGGTTAAGTAAGGTACGCGTTGTTCAGGAAGTGTTATACGCCAATTTGGAGCATTGCTTGCTTGAGCGTTTAGGTAATCAAAACCTGTAATTATTTGCTGTTTTTGGGCACTTATACGATCAGTTTGCGCTTGAATATTATGAATTTCGGGCTGATTCCATAAACTCATTTCGTCTCTAAAAAAGCTCAACGTACCAGAAAAAAAGATCAAATAAAGTAACCAACACACTAATAACCCAACCCAGGTATGTAACCAGGTCATTGAACGAAAAAAACTATCCTTCATACCCAACCCTTTATTAGTGCTAATAAACTTAATTGTGCTGCAGTAGCTAGTAAAATACTGATCCATACTGTTTTTAATGACTTAACATAAAAAGCGTAAATAAATACCAGCGTATAAATTAAAATACTTAACGACACGCTCATCAAAACTGCATCCGCTTTATTTAGTGGCAAAATAGCGCTCAGTAGCGAACAGCTCACCGCAGTAAAAAAGTAGCCACCGACAATGGCAATAAAAAAGCGTAAACACACTTTAAAAGCATAACTAAAACGGCTTATGTGCTGAAATATCAAAAGCGGCTTTAATAAAAGCAGCTTAGTTGACCCTAAACTAAGTGATGAAGCCTGCATAATGAGTCAATCCCTTAAATATGGCGAAAAATAAAAGTGCTATTATATAGTTTATGAATGCAAAAGATAGTGATTCCTATTTGCATGCGTAAATTAACTTTAACTTAGTATAATATTGATCCCAAATACGCTTAAGCGCCTTGCTTGGTAGTTAACTTAGGTTTATGGTTAATTTACCCTTTAAAAATAGTAAGTAGAATAATGATGAATAATCACGAAAAGCTAAACTATGTAGAGTTTCCAGCCGCTAATTTAACCGCAACTAAAGCGTTTTTTAGCCAAGTTTTTAATTGGCAATTTACCGACTACGGCCCAGACTACTCGGCTTTTAGCGGGCAAGAGCTTAATGGTGGGTTTTACCAATCGCCGTTAAAATCGAGTACTGAAGAGGGTGGGGCGCTATTGGTTTTTTACAGCAGCGATATTCATGCAACACAAAGAAAAGTAACCTTATACGGCGGTAAAGTAATTAAACCTATTTTTGAATTTCCTGGCGGTTGTAGGTTTCATTTTACCGAGCCAAGCGGTAATGAGTTTGCAGTATGGGCTGAAAAACACTAGGTTATATAACAGGTTAAGTGCATAACCAGTAATAGATCACTATTATACTAACTAGTAGTTAGGCACGCTAAAATAAACCGATTTTTTACCAACTCAATACCACAAATAACGAATAGAGGCCTAAATTTGAGTGAAAAACAGTCAAAAAAGATAGAATTGAATGAATTAGTAGCTCAAGTTAGTAAATGCGTGATCTGCGAGCCGCAATTACCGTTAGGAGCGCGCCCCGTTATACAATTTAACCCTAACGCCCGAATATTAATTGCAGGCCAAGCGCCCGGTATAAAAGTACACCAAAGCGGTATACCGTTTAACGATCAAAGCGGTGAACGCCTAAGGCAGTGGTTAGGGCTTACTAACGATCAGTTTTATGATGCCAATAACATTGCAATTTTACCTATGGGGTTTTGCTATCCGGGTAAAGGCAAGTCGGGCGATTTACCACCACGTAAAGAATGTGCCCCAGCTTGGCGCGCGCAGCTTTTAGCCGCCTTGCCTAATTTACAGCTCACTATTGTGCTAGGTAAGTATGCTCAGGCTTATCATTTACCCGACACTAAAAAGCTACCGCTTACTGAGTTAGTAAAATCGTGGCGTGACTATTGGCCAAGCCATTTAGTACTACCACACCCCAGCCCGCGTAATAATATTTGGCTTAAAAAGAATCCTTGGTTTGAACAGGAGGTACTGCCAGAGTTAAAAAAACGCGTAGCAGAGGTATTATTGTAGGCAAGTAGCTTGTTGCCGCGCACACCTAATGCAAACATTTAAATAATTATATTTTCGTTGAAAATATTGCGCCAGCAAGCTTAGCGCCTACGAGTAAAACCAAGTACGTTTGCTTTTGTCTACTCATATTACGCGTATCTAATGCAAACATTTAAATAATTATATTTTCGTTGAAAATATCGCGCCAGCAAGCTTAGCAACTTCGAGTAAACCTATGGCTGTGCTTAAATTTTATTGTAAGTGCGACTTTAAATCGCACTTAGTACTAAACGCTTTATTTTTACTGATTTTGCAACAAAGACAATAACTGATCTTTTGATAATTGCCCGGTGTTGCTGCTGCCGCTGAGCACTTTGTCGGCAAGGGCTTGTTTGTGCTCATGCAGTTGCAGTATTTTTTCTTCTATGGTGTTTTGCGCAATTAAACGATACACGGTTACAGGGCGTGTTTGCCCTAAGCGGTGCGCTCTGTCGGAGGCTTGCTGCTCAACCGCGGGGTTCCACCAAGGATCTAAGTGCAGCACATAGTCGGCGGCAGTTAAATTAAGCCCGGTGCCGCCAGCTTTTAAACTAATTAAAAATAAAGGCGCCTCACCTGCCTGAAACTTATCAACCTGTTGCTTGCGTTTGTTGCTGCTCATGCTGCCATCAAGGTAACAATATGCTATACCGCGTTTTTTTAGTCGCTGTTCAACTAATTTAAGTACATCAACAAACTGGCTAAAAATAAGTGCTTGGTGATCATTTTCAAGTAATTCTTCAATTATTGCTTCGGCGGTGTCGAGTTTACTTGACGGTAACTTACTGTTTTCAATTAATAACTGCGGAGCAATACACGCGCGGCGCAATTTAGTTAATGACGCCAATATAGTAATGTATTGGCTGTCTTCTTGGCTGGCTTGCTCAAGCGCGTTTAAGCGAGTGGCTTCGTAAAGAGCTTGCTCTTTATCGCTGAGCGCAAAAGTAAGGTTTATTTCGGTTTTATCGGGTAACTCGGTAAGTACCGTTTTTTTATTACGGCGTAAAATAAACGGCGCAATTAATGTTTTTAACGTATCAGCCTGCTGCTGATTTTTATCGGCATTACCAAAGCGCTTTTTAAACTCAGCTAATGAATGTAAAAAACCCGGCATTAAAAAGTTAAATAGGCTCCACAGTTCACCTAAATGATTTTCGATAGGTGTGCCCGAAAGCGCAACTTTAAACTGGCCATTAAGTGCAAAAGCAGCTTTAGCGCGAAGGCTTAATGGATTTTTAATGGCTTGTGCTTCGTCTAGTACAATATTGGCAAATTCGTACGCAGCTAATTGATCCCCTATTAAAGGTAATAAGCCATAACTAACAATTACTAGGTCATTAGCGGTAGCACCGGCTAGCACCTCATCAGTTGCGGCTGCATTATCAATAGTTTTAATATTGAGGGTAGGGGTAAATCGCGCAGCCTCTACCTGCCAGTTATGACATACCGATTTTGGCGCTATAACTAAGCTGGCACCTAAAGCACTGCGCATTTGTAATACGTTGAGTGTTTGTAGCGTTTTACCTAAGCCCATATCATCGGCTAAACAGGCATTTAACCCCCAGTTAGCCAGTTGCATTAACCATTTTACGCCAACCACTTGGTAGTCGCGTAATATATTAACTAAATACGCGGGTAATACAGGTTCACTTGGGCGCTCAAATTTAGCTAAGCGCTGTTGCCAGTTTGCACCAAAGCTAACATCACTCAATTCTGCAGCACTGTGATACAAAGGAAGAGCGCGCGCATTAGCAATACGAAGTTGATCGTCGGGGGCGTTTTTAGTTTTACTTTGCATGCCCTCTAAGCGATTTAATAAGTTAGTTAGGCGCTGATCTAATAATAACGAGTTATTTTCGTCAAACTCTATAATACTGCCACGACGCGGGGCTTTAAGGAGTGTTTGCAAAGCAATAATTTGACCATCGGGAAGCGATAATTTACCACTAACACTGAGCCAATCGTTATCATCATTTAAATTAAGAGAAAGGTGCTTACTATTGGCAACCTTCATACCTTGGGCGTTTTCATCCCAACTTAATACTAGTGCGTTGTCTTTTTGCGCGGCCTCTAATTGTATTATGGCTTGGCTAATATCTTCTGGTAAATAAAACTGCTGATGCGCGCTGTTATACTGCGGATGCTCTTGATCGGCAAATACGCCAGCTAAATTACTAAGTAGGTTTTTTAAAGCGCGTTTTTCTGCTTTTAAATCACGTTTTACAACGCTGTTATCGGCTTGCTCGTTATCGCTATAGGCTAAGGTTATTGCGCCTATTGCGGGCTCAACCCATGGGCCGTCAACACCAAATGGCATAGTATAAAAGTTAACGTCTATACCCATTGGGGTTAACTTAATTACTGCGGCTAAATCAACAAGCCCTTGGCGCACGTTATTAACCGCAGAAAACTCGCTGCGGCTACTGCTAATATAATGATCCTCCGACAAGGCCTCTAATGCCGCATTAAGTTGTGGCAGTTTTTCTTCTGTTAAGTTATTAGGTTGCTGAGCAAGCAAGCTATTTAGTTTGTGTTGTTTGTCGTCTACTACAAATACTTGGTAACTATTCGCGTGGCTGTGGGTAAGTAAAAAGTCGCCGTCTATGTCGGTAATTTTAGGCTGTATAATTAATTGGTAACAGTCGTTAATATTTTGCCCAATTTCAATTATAAACTCACCTTTGTTAAGCGTAACTAAGTTACCTTTAATGTCTTCAAGCCCTTTGAAGTTAATTAGCGCTTGCAACACTGCGCTGGTTGCTTGTACTTCACTGTAACCAAAGCCCGCATGATTACTAATTACTTGCACTAAATTATGATCGGCTGGGCTAAGTAAATGTCGGTATTGATCATCGTCAAGATCATAAATATTTACTTTACGGCCTTTAGTCCATTCGCCTTTGCTGTTGTGTTTTTGCACTTTAGCTTGAATAAGTGGCAGGTCTAAATGGGTAAGGTCGAGCTGCCAAACTAGGCGCTCATTTTGCGCTGGAGTGTCTATTTTGCTTATTTCATTTAACCAACGCTGCCATTGTGGCACGCGTTTAAAATGCTGTAATAAACCGGTATCTGGCAATGGCGTATCGTGCGTTAGCCAATTTGCTAAATGCGTGCATTGCTCACCTAGCCAGTGCTGATGCTGTTGGCTTGAATGAATTAATTGGCTCAGCAGTTTACTGTTGTCTCTAAGGGTATTAATTTGCTCTTCGCTGCCGTGCTTTATTAACGCCAGTAATAGGCAAAAAAGAGGCGCTAGTGCGTTTGGGTTTGCCTGTAGGTTTGCAATCGTATCGTGTAGTAAGCGCTGCTCAAAACTTATTACTTGTTCGGGTGCTAGTAACAAAAATTCAATGGCTTGCGTTGTACTACTGAGCTCGCCGAGTTGTTTGTTATACCAATTTTTATGTGTTTTTAGCTGTTTTAAATCAGCTTCTGTACCACTGGCATATAAACACACCATATACAGTAAACCGCTTATTTCACACGGATAGCTACCCTTAACAAAGGTTTTACGATAAAGCGTTAACCCCGTTTTAAATTGTTGCAGCGCTAATTCTAAATGAGTGCCGTCAATGGCAAGGCTATTAGCCTGACTAAATATTGCTAAGTTACTGTGCGACTTATCAATGAGTAGTTCATTATAGTCAGGTTGTTGCAGCAGCGTAGCTAAGCTTTCGTTTAAATAAATTCGCTTACTTGGCTCAATAGCAGTTGCAGTACTTTTTACTATTGATGGCCATGAATGCTCAGCTGTTAGATTAAAAAACTCACCGCGAATAAAATGCTCTAAACATATTTGTTGCCACTGCGCGGGTAAAGCTAACCAAAGCTGCTTACTGTATTTTGATTGTGCTAGTAAATTAATAAAGTGATGATCAATTTCAGGCTCTGCAGATGACGCTAACGGTGAGCCTTCACTTTTTTCAATGCTATTAAATAGTTCAAACATAAACATTAAAGCACTGTCGTTAAAGCGGTATATGGTGGTTATTTGCGTTAAAAAGTTTTTAATTAAGCCAGGGCAGTACTCTAACAAACTTACAATTGCATATACGATGGCATCAATAGAAAGTTTATGATTTTGCCTAAACGGTTGCTCCCAAACCAGTGATTGTTCTTCTAACTCGCGGGTAATTTTTTTTACTTCGGCGAGTGAAAACGAATACCCGTTTATAAAATGATTAAATAGCAGTTTAGAAAATAGCTGAGGCGAATTTTGGTAGCTGTAAGATGAAGAACTTAAAAGTAAACTTAATAAAACACAAAGCTTTTTTTGATCATCAATCGTGGTTACTGGGGCAAAAGTAGATAAAGACATAAAACACTAAAATAAACACAAGATAACTGAGTATATACTCCCGCGCCTTTAGGTTACAACCTAAAGGGCTGCTTAACCGTTAAGGGTTAAATTTACGCCAATTAATAGCTGCTTACCTTGATTTGGGTATAGTTAATTACAAATGGTATACTAGATTTTTATAAAAACTAGCTGAGTCTAATGTTAACTATTTCAAATACCGTGACCATTGATGAATGGGAAGTCGAATTAACCGCAGTTCGCTCGCAAGGTGCCGGTGGACAAAACGTTAATAAAGTAGCCAGCGCTATCCATCTTCGTTTTGATATTAACCGCTCTAAATTACCCGACTTTTATAAAGAACGTTTACTTGCACTAAACGACAGCCGCATAACCAAAGACGGCGTATTAATAATAAAAGCGCAAAGCCACCGCACACAAGAGCTTAATCGCGAAGATGCATTTAAACGCTTAAAAGATCTAATTATTAGCGCAACTAAAGTAAATAAAGCCCGCAGAGCCACTAAACCGAGCCGTAATTCGCAGCGTAAACGCATGGATAAAAAAACCAAACACGGCCAAACCAAAGCGTTACGCGGCAATATTAAGCTTTAAAAGTAAGGCGTTAAGCTTGCTGACGCGCGGGCGAAGCCCGAATATTTTCTTGATATAAGACTTCTTCTTTTTCTGATATCTATTTTATATGCGTCTGTTTTTTGTGTAATAGCCCATTAAGTAAATTATTCACAAAAAAGGGATGAGGCGCTGCGCTTTAAAGAAGAAAGGGAAGTGGGCTGCAAGCTCAGCGCTTGTAACCCAAAATCAGCATCGATGTTAACGCTAATCGTAGGTATGATGGCGTGTAGTATTAAATTTATTTAATAATCTATGCATCGCATATACCGCACTTAAGCTAATAACAACAGCCACTGTCACAGAACTAAACCTATACAGCGCACTGTAAATCAAGTCTTGCCCCGGGGCTAACGACTGCCCAAATAAAATACCAAACGTGGTTAAAACACCAAAGCCAATGCCCGGCGGCCCCCCACCTAAAATATGAAAACGACTAAATATAAACGATAAAATCCACAACACAATAACAGGAAACAGTAAAAAGTCGGTATGGGTGTATAAAAATAGCTGCGACAAAAGTGCGGCATTACAGCCTATAAGCGTGCCAATTATACGCTGCCAACTGGCTATGCCTGCGGCTTTCCAGCATAACGAAAATAAAATTAAAATAGATGCCGCCTGCGCCGAAATAGAGTCTTGTAAATCCAGTGCCTGAAAAACAATAAACGATAACGTAGCCACGCTTGAGCACAACAGCACTTCGTGACGAATACTTGCTTTATCTTTTGTTGGCACTGCACGCCCAGGGCGCGCAGTAACATCGGGAAATAAACCATGCATCAATGCTGCAATTACTACAGTTAAAATAATGGCTATACCGTTACTTAAAATAAGCGGATAAATACTGCTACTACCAGTTACGTAGCTGGCAAAGTGTAATTGAATCGATAAACTAACCGCACCTAAGGCACCAAACAAAAAGCCACTTCCGCTACTCATTTGGTAAAATAAAATACAAAAGCAGGCAAATACAATCAGTACCATAAGCACCGGCAAGTGCGAAAATAACCCCTGCAATACAAGTACAACAAACGCACTAAACGCAGCACTGGCAAAAAACTGCCTAACCACAGATTTATTTAACGTTGGCACTAAACCTAATAGCAACATGGGGTAAACAGTAAAAAAAATCCCATTTGGCCAGTTCATTAATTTACTAATAGCAAACCCTAACGTGCACCCGCCGGCAATACGCAGCGCTTGGCGTAGGCCGTTAGAGTCAAGTTGTGGAGACTGGCTAATTTTTTGACTCATTTTGCCTCCACTAATAAATGTAATGTAACCAGCTAATAAAACGTATTTGTGATGCGCCTAACCATTGTCCAAATTTTGACTCTGGAAGTAGTTGCACCGTAGCACGCGCGCCACTAGGCATATTAGCAATTAGCGCTTGATCGTTTTTTAATAACTGCAAATGAATACGTTGGCGCTGTGCGTCGCGTACCCAACGGTTACTGGTTTCGGTAGTGCTTAGCAAGCCATTGGCACTTAATTGGCCATCGCTTACACCCGCTTCAAAGGTACTAATTTTTGCGTCGTATACTTCACCGGGGCGGCTATCAAAAACCACTTTTGCTAAACTACCTGGGTGCATATTAAGCAGTGATTTTTCACGAAAGTCGGCTACTAAATCAGCCTTTTTAGCCACAATAGCTAACAAAGGTTGGCCACTAAGAGCATAAGCACCGTCAAGTAATTGCAAGTTGGCAACCACACCATCGCTTAAAGCACGTACTTGTGTGTACGATAAGTTAAGCTCAGCTTGCGCTAACTGATTCGCTCCATGGCGCAGCGCTAAGTTATCCTCCCCTGATGTGCCACGCGCTAAAACAGCTTCGGCTAATTGCGCTTCAAAAGCCGCTACGTTTGATTTACTTGCAGCAAAATTAGCCCGAATACTCTCCAGCTCTTGTTCCGATATAGAGTTTTGCTTATAGAGCTTTTCGCCTCTACTTTTTAATAAGCTTTGCTCATGTTGTTTTGCTTTAGCTGCACTAATTTGTGCCTCAAGCGCTTTAACATTCGTATCAAGGCGTTTATTTTGTAATTTGGCATCATCGAGGGTTAGTTTAGCTTGTTCAACAGCCAGTAAGTAAGTGCTTTGATCTATCTCAAACAATATATCGCCAGCCTTTACCGGTTGGTTATTGCTAACTAACACCTTAGTAACACGGCCACTTATTTGCGGTGAGATTTGTACTACTGGGTGGTAAACACGCGCTTGTGGCGTTACTGGCAGCCAAATATCGGCTATAACATAGTATAAAAACACTAAAATGAATCCAACGAGTGAAAGCCTCACATAGCGCGCAAATTTTTGATCAGGTGTCATTGTTAACCTTATTAGAACTGTGATATTTAATATAATTTTTTGCGTTGTCTTCCATTTTAATTAAACCATGAGCCATTGCATCTAACTGCTCATCGTTTAGTCCATTATAAAGCTGATTTTTAATATCAGTGATCTGTGCCTCTACCGCCTTTAATATATTGCGGCCTTGCTCTGTAAAATAAATTTTTTTACTGCGCTTATCGTGCTTATCAACTTGACGGGTAATAAGAGTAAGCTCTTCGAGTTGCTTAAGGGTACGCGTAAGCGACGGCATTTCTATGCCTAAACTATGCGCCAACGCTTGTTGAGTTACCCCTTCTTTAAGCATATTTATATGCACCAAAGCAATCCAACGCGATTGAGTTAAGCCTAGCGGCTCAACGGCAACTGTAACAACTTCTCGGCATAATCTATGCACTCGACCCATACTGCCACACAAGGTTAAATCGAGTGTTTCATGAAAAGGAACCGGTTTAGACATTTCAACCTCTAACTACTTAGCATGCTAAGCACTTTACCATTAGTTAGCATGCTAAGTAAATATTTAGCTAGGGTTTAGTAAAGGTTTAGCCGCTAAAACACTAGGGGTTGTTGATCTTTTAAGATTTAATTTGCAGCGTTATATTTGGTTTTAGGTAAGGCAGAGCCTGTGTAGTGTGGTTACTCCCATAAAAAGGCGGTAACCACACATAAATACCAAACACGCCCTAGGCTAAAAGTTGAGTAGGTTAGCAGGGGAGTATTGATCGGTAAGGACTTTTATATTTTCAGGCCAATCGTGATTATTTTTTGTAAAGTGCAGCATTTGGCTAATAGCTTTAATATTTACACCGTAAGGCAATAGCAGGGGGGTTAACTCATTTACGCGTTTATTTATATGCGCTTGGGTAAGGGTACTTTTATTGCCGGCTAAAATAATACGATTACTGTGGTTTTTTCGGCTAACGTTAATAAAGTCGCCAAAAACAGCGTTATAAGTGGCCGACTCGTGCTCGTACAGTTTGCTCGATGAAAACGTATTGGCCGCAATAACGCCGTCACTCGCAAGCACACTTTTTAACTCTTCAAAAAACTCTTTAGTTAGTAAATGCTCGGGAATGTAGTCGCCATTAAATGCATCTAAAATTATCCAATCAAACTGCTGTTTTTTAAGCGCCGCACGTTTTATAAAAATACGACCGTCTTGTACTTTTGCCGTTACCTTAGTACTTTCTTTAAAATTAAAGTAATCGCGGGCCACTTTAATTACCGCAGGATCTATTTCAATATTTTCGATTATTGCCTTAGGGTAAAGCTCTGAAATGGTGTTAGACAAAGTGCCACCGCCTAAACCAATAATAAGTACTTTTTTAGGATCTTCTATTAGCAACAAGCTTGAAAACACCAATTTAGTGTAATTAAAAACTAACTTTTTTGGCTCGTTAATATACATGCAACTTTGACTACTTTGGCTAGATTTTTCATCAAACTTTAAACAGCGTAAATTACCGGTTTCTTCCACTAATATATTACGATAAAGCGAGCGCTCGCTATGTATTGTTTTAGCCACACTTAAGTGTGAAAACAACAAGCTTAATAACATCAGCACATATAAAACCATGTAAAAATTGCTTTTATGCATAACGACGCTCCGCTAAAAATAGTTTATTTACCAGTATGGCTAGTAAGCCTAATACCGCTAAAGTTAAGGCAAAACCAATTATTATGGCATTTACGTCAAACGCGAGCACCATATAAAATGAGGTAATAATAGTGCCTAGTGCGCTGCCCAAGGTACTTACAAAATATAACCCGCCAGCAACTTGGCCGCTGTGTTCGCTGTCGGTAACTAAAAGCCGAACCGAGTAAGGGGAGATCATGCCCAATATAATAGTAGGAACAAAAAATAATGCCGTAGAGGCGAGTAACGAGCCATAGCGGCTGTCTTCAATGTGAGTAAAAATAAATTCCATTATCGGGTTAGCAAATAACGCAATGGGCAACACCATAATGCTTGCCAGTAAAAAAATACTCCCGTACTTGGCTAGGCTAGGGCGCTTAATTGACAATTTACCGCCAAGTAAATAACCAAACGATAGGCTCAGCATAAATACCGTAATTATACTGCCCCAAATATGTACGCTACTACCAAAAAACGGCGCTAAAATACGCCCACCTAATAGCTCAATTCCCATAATACTAAAGCCACTACTAAAGGCCAAAAAGTAAATAAGTGCATTGGTTTTGTTTAACATTTTATAATTCTTATCGTGTTATTTTTGTCCATATTAACGTGATGCTCAATAACTGGCTATGCTTTATTTTTATACTGTAAAGGGCGTTTACAGTACTGCCCCAAATGAAGCAGCTAAGGCAACCAACTAAAACCCAATTAAGTAGACACCCACTTTATAATTTATCAATTACCTAAACACCCATCTTAAAAACCAGTGATTATTTAACTAAGAATAGTTTTGTTCAAATACTGACAATAAGTGTGGGTGTTTGTTTAACTATTAACTATTAAGTAGACACCCACTTTAAAAACCAGTGATTATTTAACCAAGAATAGTTTTACTCAAATATTGATAATAAGTGTAGGTGTCTACTTAACTCTCTATCTGAAATAATTATCTAGACACCTAACTATCTGAATACCCACTTTAAAACCAGTGAATATTTAACTAAGAATGGCTTTGTTCAAATACCCTAAATTCGGATAATAAGTGTGGGTGTCTACTTAATTTTAGGCAATAAAAAAGCTGCAGTAGCTCACTGCAGCCTTTATATATTTAAATACTAGCTACACACTAACTTAGTATGCACCGGCGCTATAAATAAGTTCGTAGCTGTGGCTGTATATTTCTAGGATATTACCAAACGGGTCTTCCATATAGATCATGCGGTATGGTTTTTCACCTGGGTAGTAGTAACGTGGCTCGGCCATACGTTTTTTACCACCGGCTGCTACAATACGCTCTGCTAGGCCTTCAACATCTGGGTCTTGCACACAAAAATGAAAAATACCGGTTTTCCAATATTCAAAGTTATCTTTTGGGTTTTCTTGGTTTTTAAATTCAAAAATTTCTACACCAATACGATCGCCTGTAGATAAGTGCGCTATTTTAAATTTTTCCCATTTTTCACCAAACACTTCAGTACACATTTCGCCTATTGGGCTTTTGTCTTCGAGTATTTCGGTTGGCTCCATAATAGTGTACCAACCCATAACTTGGGTATAAAACTCTACTGCTTTTTCAACGTTTGGTACCGAAATACCAATATGCGAAAAACTACGTGGATAGGTATGACTCATAATAATGTTCCTGCTTATCTTGTTACTGGTTAATGCGTTTAGTTTACGAAGCCAGTTAAATTAAGTAAAATAATCATTAATCATCATTTTGAGTACATTTTGTAATGATAAATCCCATATGGTTAAATACGTTTTGTACTTTGGTTGAGGTAAACCACTTTACGCAAACAGCCGATCGCCTCCACATGACCCAGTCGGGTGTAAGCCAACACATTAAAAAATTAGAGCAGCACGTTAACTGTGCTTTGCTAGAAAGACACGGCAAACAGTTTTCGCTTACTGTGCATGGGCAAAATCTATATCAACAAGGCAGTTTATTACTTAAAGAGTGGCAGTTTTTAGAGCAGCAATTAAAAGACGACTCGCCTTACAGCGGTAAAGTAAAAATACAGTCGCCTGGTAGTTGTGGATTGCAGTTTTATAGCCAGTTATTAGCTTTGCAAACAAAGCACCAAGGGCTGAATATTGACTACCGCTTTGCGCCAAATATAAGTGTTGAGCAGGCTGTAGCTAACCATAATGCCGACATTGGTTTTTTAACCCAAGCCCCCACACTTAGCGAAGTAACCAGCCATAAAATAGGTACAGAGCCGTTACTATTAGTTACCCCTGCACATATTAAAACCCCAACATGGCAAGCTTTATGTGAACTTGGCTTTATTGCTCACCCCGACGCTAAACACCATGCGCAACTTTTGTTGAGCGAAAACTACCCGCAGTTTGAACATTTAGAGCAAATAAAACACACCGGTTTTTCTAATCAAATTAGTTTAATACTGGAGCCGGTAAGCTTAGGCCTGGGCTTTACTGTGTTACCTGCGCATGCAATAAGTGCGTTTAATAAGCCTAAACTTATACAAACTCATTATTTGGCAAACCCTATAAGTGAAAATATTTACGTGTGCCACCATCGCAACAGGCCATTAGCAAAACGTATGCATACAGTAATTAGCACATTGACATCCTCCACCACCTCGCCAAGCGCCTGAAAAAGTTCAGGAAAGGAGGGGGATTCCGATTAGTTTAAAACCATCGGGGCCTTGTGATCACTCATAAGGCAAGTTCCTGCTTCAACAA